>DAOQGS010000213.1:0-6234 GCA_035338675.1 Cellvibrionaceae bacterium | reverse complement strand
AAACACTACTGTCGCGTTACTCGGTATTAATTCTTTTAAATAGGCGGCTATATCACTAATAATTAATTCTTCAGCCACCAAGCCGCCTTGTTTTATGCTTTGCACAAAACGCCCATCATAGGGCACCAGCATAGTACCTAAATAACGGCTTTTGACCTGGCCTTGTTGCAACGCCACTTCATCCAAATCCCGCACCTGTGCCGACTCAACATGTAATAATTCCCCGCGCACCAAAGCCGCCACCAATTGGCCAGCGGCAGTTGGATTAATGGCAAAAACACTCGATTGTATTTTTACCCCCGCAGGAATACCAAGGGCTAGCTGCGCAGGATTTAAACGCGCAATTACCTGTGCCACATCAGCGGCAGTTCCATCACCACCGGCAAACACAATTAAATCTACTTTTTTGCTGCAATACTCTGCCACCACGGCCTGCGTGTCCAAAGCGGAAGAAGATGCGGTGACTTCAGCTGCGGTGGATTGAAATGCAATTCCCAGCGACTGTAAAACATCGCCCCCCATAAGACCTTTGGGTGCCCACCAGGTTATATTCTTCGCCATCTCACCAAGCGCCAGACAAAAATCAGCTGTCCGTTTAAAGGAGTGCAGATTCTGTCCATTAGCGAGTAGATAATCCGGCAAATGTAAATTATCGCTGCCTTTGTGCGCCAAAGGGCCACCTACGCCAGCCAGGGGATTTATTACTAAACCTACGGTTAATGGCCGCATTAAACTGCAAAACCTAAAGCACGCAAGGTGTGTACCTGAGGCGATTGCGGAGAAACCACATAGTGGGATAATTCCCGCCGCTGGGGATAATTTTTACGCAATTGGTCAAAGCCAAACCGCGATGTACCCTCTTGCTTTACCAGTGCCCGCAGCTGGCGATCATCGCGATCCACATCATAAATCGACAACAAAGATGAATTCATATCGGTGAAATTCAAGCATTCTTTTTCACCCATAGCACGAGACATCACCTGGGTTTCGTGCCGAGTTAAATCAGCCTCATTTACATTTAAAAATTCACCTAAAGCGCGATGAATCATCAAGGAACCATTCACTCGGCCTTCATAACTATATCCAGCAATATGCGGTGTACCAAGCGCCACACAGTCCATTAAGGGAGCTAGGATTTCCGGCTCACCCTCCCAAACATCCAGCACTACGGTCAAATCCTGTTTGTCCTGCAAACATTTTAACAACGCGTGATTATCAATGACCTCACCACGGCCCGCATTTAATAATAGGGTGCCAGGTTTTAAGCGTCGCAAAACTGTCTCATTAAACAAATGAAAAGTTGGTGCCACCCCTGTGCGGGTTAAAGGTGTGTGCATACAAATAATATCGCACTGTAATAATTCCTCCCATGCAGCCCAGCGAATATCCGCATGCTGTTTAAAGGGATCAAACGCACACACATTGACACCCGCTGCGTTTAAAACACGATACAACCGGCCGCCCACATTACCGCACCCCACTATACCTATTTTCGCCTGGGGCCACTGGGGTCGGATACGTGCCAAAGCGCTCAACACATACTGCACCACGCCACCGGCATTACAACCGGGCGCACTGGCTGTGATAATTCCACGCCGTGCCAAATACTCCGCATCCAGATGATCCACGCCAATCGTGCAGGTGCCAACAAATTTTACCGGGCTGTCCGTTAGTAATTGAGCATTCACCTTAGTGACCGAACGCACCAACAAAATATCAGCCGAAGCCAAGTCACTCGCCTGCATAGCGCGCCCAGGCAATGCCGTGATACGGCCAAAATGACCAAAAAAATCGTTTAAAAACGGAATATTCTCATCCGCCACTAAATGCAACATATTTTATTCGCCTAAAAATTCGTACTTATAGTGCCTGCTATCCAGCGGATCCGAAACACAAAAAAAATCAGCTAGGGTTTGCGCCCATTGAGCGGCCCGCACAGGCAAGCCCACAGAACAATAATATTGCGCCTGTTGCGCAACTGCCCGCTTAAACGCAACACTTGCCCCAATGCCCTGCGCTAAATTATCAGCACTTACTCTAAAGCGCATACCGGCAGCCACTGAAAAAATCCACTCCAGTGCCTGGGGTTTGATTTCCACTTGCTCGAATTGAGCCTGTTGCTCCTGTGAACGCCCATCAGGCGCGTACCAATAACCAAAATCAATCTGCTTACGCCGCTCTTTGCCCGCCACACACCAATGGGCAATTTCGTGCAATGCCGATGCACAATAGTCGCGGGTAAAATGAATCTCATTAAATTGCCGCACCGCACTAGCAGGCAGATAGATAGGTTCTTCAGCACCGCCACACAAGCAGGTGCGCACCTGCGGCACAAACAATTCATTGAACAGCCGGATTAAAACCTCGCCGCTAATTTCAGGCACCGAACTTTGGGCCGCCGCATAAGAGTACTCACCTGATTGCAATTTTCTCTCCACATATCGGGCAGGCTAAGAGGTTGCCTGCGAACTTGGACTTACGTTAGGGGGAATGGGTTGAATTAAACTCGTCTTGATGGCTTAAAATTTTTTTATTGCTGTGGGTGTTGAATTAAACGCTTTGTGCATATACTGTAAGTACTGATGGTACCTTACCATTCTGCCGTAGGCGGCACTTCGCCTGCATTTTTTGCGGAGGTAGTATTATGAAGACCTCAAACTCGACTCACAATACCAACGTGATCGATCTATTCACCCGCAAACCCTATGTTCCACTCGAGCAAAAACGCATCATCCGCCTCGCCCTTGAGCTTGACGGCCTCGAAATGCTCTACTCCAACGATACCAATTCCGACCGCTTGTTTAGCCTAAAAATACTCGCCTGGGGTTTAAGGGCCAACGGTGAGGTGGTCGGTTTAGTGCCCTGGTTGAACGATTTAATCCCCTGCTCGGAGATACACGATCCAGTACACGGCCACTGGGAAGGTTATTACGATCCAGGTATCGATGAAATCTTTACCGAGCCGCCCATGCACAAGGTGATTGAATTAGAAACTGCCGCTGAATATTTTAATTATCAGTGCGAAACGCCTGACGAAATAGTGCAAGAGCTGCCAGACACACTAGGCACACATGCCGTATTTTCCGATAGCAAAAATAAAACGCTCATTCTGCAGGAGATTATTAGTTGGCGCCTGCACAGTGATGGGGTGATTTTAGGCATGTTGATCGACCCTGAAAAAGTGCAAAACACACCCGTATTACCCGGTGACGATTGTCTTTTTCCGGCACAAGCAAAAGATAATTTTCGCTATTTTTTCCAACACCACATTGCCAACAAAATCAAATCGGAAGATCCAGAAGCACTTGCTGCCATGTGTTTGCTGGTGGAAGACTCCAGTCGTTAATCGCACGCACCATGTACTTGTTGCCCACTGGTAGCCCCTACTTGGGCAGTAAACTCTTCAGCCGACCGCTTGTGTGCGGCTTTATGCACGCAAGTGGTTTGTTGCGAATACAACAACTACGACATAGCGCACGCACTGAAGGCGCAGTTAGGCATTAAAATTAGGTATTAAAAAAGCCACCGGCGTTTATAAAACACAAGCCCACTTACTTCTTGCAAATCCAATACTCAAAACGCTGTACATCTGCACGGGTTTTTACAAGTTCGTGGCCGAGAAAGCGGCAGAATTTGGGAATATCACGCTCGGTGGACGGGTCAGTTGCCAATACATGGACAATCTCACCTACCGCGGCCTTGCGCACCAATCCATGCAGCAGCATCACAGGCTCAGGACAATAAAGGCCCTCAGCATCCAGAAAATAATGTGCAACGGGGTCACTCATAAGCACTCCAGAAAACGTATCAAACCTAGCTAGCAACGCGCTCAAACAGGTCGGCAAGACCATCTAGCAGTTTGTTGAATACTACATTGCTAGGGAACCTCTGAAAAATGTCGGCGGCGAAGCTCTGGCTAGGCGAATTTGCCAAAAAAAGCGGACGACTGCATGGATGCAGGAGGTAGAGCAATGCAGGAGCAATTGCCGAGTTTACACGCAGTAAATGAGCATTTTTTTGGCAAATTCAACGACGCCAGAGCGAGTAAGGTAATTTTTCAGAGGTTCCCTAGCTCTAGCGGCATTATATTTGGCGAAATAAGCAGGCTTTACATGGAATAAATGCGGACTTTTCGCCAAGATTAAGCCGCCAAAGTTCACTTAAGATTTTTTAGTTAGTAGGCTGCAAAACCAACATTTGCAAAACTAGTCCTCCAATCCCATCATTTTTGCCTCCCGCTCAGTTACCAGCTGCACTGATTCATCCTGGGGGAAATACACTAACTTAGCTTCACCGCGTTTTAACTGTTGATGAATCAACTGCACCCGCTGGGTAAGTGATAATTCCGTCGCGCCATAATCAGTGCCGTCGCGGGTAGCGAAATCTTCCAGTAAACGCTGCAGTGTCTCTTCGCCTACACGTTCATGGGGGATTAGTACTGGTAGGATTGTCTGGCTCATCACATCACAATTAAAGAACCGCTAATTAAACCTAGAGTGCGCTCTAAGCAGTTACTGAGGCAAAAATGCCCGCACCTTAAGACAGGGGAAACATGTGCGCATGCAAAATTAGTCACGAATTAAGACCTAAGCAGGCGCCGCAAGAATTTACCCCGATCATGTCACGCCTGCCGCCCGCGGTCGTTGTGATAATTCGCGCCAAAATCAGCCTATTAGCCGAGGTTGTTAAACCCAGGGGGCAAATAACGGTTGTAACCAAACTCGCAACTTATGACAATATGGTGTCAGAATTTCACTGCCATAGCCAACTCTTCTAACGCTTCGTCTATTTAATCAGGATTCGTGACATGGGTAACAAAACCATCATCCGTGTTTGGCGAAGCTGCTTTTGCCTTCATAGGCTTACCATGAGCCAACGGCAAGTTGGTTCAGTAGGTTGGTTTTTCTGCTGAGGCTGTATATGAAGCATTTGTTACTGCTACCCTGTTTGTTCGGGCTTATTGGTTGCGGCCAAGGTAGCGAGTCCTCCAGCCGCCCCAACACATCAGCTGCCGCTGAAGTTGTCGCCCCCTCTGGCAATACATCTTCTAGCTCGTCCTCCAGCAGTAGCGGGATAATTTTAGCGAATTCAATTACCAACCGCCCCACTAGCTCGTCAAGCTCAAGCAGTTCGTCCAGCTCCAGTAGCTCAACGAGTTCAAGCAGTTCCTCAAGCTCTAGTAGTTCCAGCTCAAGTAATTCCTCGGGTTTGCCGCGGGCAGCCAGCTCTAGCAGCTCATCGAGCTCTAGCAGCTCCTCCAGTTCTAGCAGCTCATCCAGTTCTAGCAGCTCATCCAGTTCTGGCCGTTCGTCATCAAGTAGCAGTTCAAGCAGTTCGTCATCCAGCAGCAGCTCAAGCTCTAGCAGCTCGTCTTCATCCAGTAGCTCATCTAGCTCAAGCAGCTCCTCCTCGGGGCTCACGCTTGCCAGCCATGTACATCTGGATGTTATTCAAGCCAAATGTGTTGCCTGCCATAAAGCCAACGGCACAGCAAAAACCTCTGACCTTATTTTTACCCGTGGTGATACCAGTGTCGAAGGGGCCAATCTTACAATCCTAAATACCTTTGTGCTCAATGAATCGGCACTGCGGGTGCTTAATAAGGTGAAAGGCCTCGATAACCACGGTGGCAGTGACGTTTTAGCGCCATCAGACCCTGAATATATTTGGCTAGCCACTTATTTAGGCGAGAAAAGCGGGCAAAATTTGACGGCCTATGCGCAGGTTAAAACCACCCTGACCCTCGAAGGGCCCGACGCTACCTACCGTCGCGCATCGTTATTATTGACCGGCAAGATTCCCAGCAGCCAGAAACTCAGTGGCTTGCATCAAGCCAACGACGAGACCCTCCGTAAAGCACTGGCCGACCTGCTAGAAGACCCTGGCTTTAAAGAATTTATTAAGCGTGGCGCCAACGATCAGTTGTTGGTGCGCAGCCTTGTGGTTACCAAAAATTATCTTGATGATTTAATTTTTTATTACCCTATTTTTAATCAGAAATTCCAAAGTATCGACCCCGCCACGCAGTTGGAAAAATCCGATTATGTTTATGGTGATGCGGTATTAAATGAGGTTGCAGAAGCACCTCTGGAGTTAATTGCCCATGTGGTGCAAAACAATTTGCCCTACACAGAGGTGATCACCGCCCCCTACACCATGGTCGGTGAAAAAACTGCGGAAATTTACAAAACCGGCTTAACACCTGCCGCCGGCACCTTTGTGCCAGCCGTTAAC
>DAOQGS010000212.1:0-6238 GCA_035338675.1 Cellvibrionaceae bacterium | reverse complement strand
AAATGAAGCCAATGGCAATACCTATACAATTGGTGCCCGCAGTTTAGAGACGGACCTTACCAATATCGATCAATTAATGCAGATCCCTATAGGTAAAAGCAGCGACGGCAGACAACAATTATTGGGTAATGTAGTGAGCTATAAACGGGTGGCGCAATCATCTATTGTCAGCCGCTACAACAATAGCAACATGGTGAATATACACGCGAGTATTCAAGGGCGGGATTTAGGCTCGGTGAGCCGAGAGATCGAGAAAGTATTAGAGAAAACCCGCGCTAATCTGCCCCGCGGTGTGGATGTGCAACTGCGCGGGCAAATACAAACCCTTAAAACCACTTACACAGGTTTGGGTATAGGGCTCGTGGTGGCTATTGCCCTGGTGTATTTTTTAGTGGTGGTGAATTTTCAATCCTGGCTTGACCCGCTGATTATTATTAGTGCCCTGCCCGCAGCATTAGCGGGTATCGCTTGGTTATTATTTTTATCTGGCACCCCTTTAAGTGTACCTGCGCTCACCGGCGTAATTATGACCATAGGGGTAGCAACAGCGAACAGTATTTTATTGGTTTCATTTGCCCGCAGCCAATTACACAAAGGCATTTCCCCTATAAATGCCGCCTTAACCGCTGCCACCACGCGTTTGCGGCCGGTATTAATGACGGCGTTTGCCATGATTATCGGTATGTTGCCCATGGCGCTGGGCTTGGGTGAAGGTGGAGAACAAAATGCACCTTTAGGCCGAGCCGTTATAGGCGGGCTTTTATTTGCCACTGTCTCGACCTTGTTATTTGTGCCGGTGGTATTTGCCACACTGCATCGCATCCAAGCGGCCCGTGCACCGCGCCACAGTGCATTTCCTCTTTTTGCTGAGTGATTGTTAATGAATGATCTTTATATTCACCCACTGGATGCTCGTGCACTGCAAAGTAAACGGCGGATATTGTCCCTGCGGCAGCTGCCCTATTTAGCCCTGGGATTTTTATTCTGTGCCGCTGCCATGCGCCTATTTATCAACACCCAAAATGCTAATGCCCTAGCGGAATACACCGCCGCCACACTGGAGCGCAGAGTATTAATTACCCAAGCAAAACCCGGTGAGTTACAGCGCACCCTGGCTTTGCCTACCACCCTGCGCGGCAATAATGAATCGATTATTTACGCGCGCAGTACAGGTTATGAGGCGGCCTGGCATAAAGGCATTGGCGATGCAGTACAAAAAGGTGATTTATTAGCTGTGCTGGATGCACCGGAACAAGACCAAGAACTTGCCCAAGCGCGAGCCCAACGCGAGCAGATCGCCGCGCGCGCCGATTTTGCCAAGCAAACACTGGCGCGCTGGGAAACGCTACAGGTACGCAGCGCTTTATCCGAGCAGGATCTAGCGGAAAAACGCAGCACCCTGCGCCAGGTGAATGCAGATTTAGCTGCCGCCGATGCCAATGTAAAACGCTTAGAACAGCTGCAGAAATTTCGCCATATTACGGCGCCGTTCAACGGCGTTTTAACACGCTGCAGTGTTGAAGTAGGCGATTTAATTGCCAATACCGGCAAAGAGTTATTTGCCATCACACAAATTGATCCGCTGCGCTTAACGGTTTGGGTGCCCCAAGCCTATGCTGCGAATCTGCAATTGGGAGCGCAGGTTAACGTCAATATTGCCGAATACCCCGGAGCGAAATTAACCGCGACGATTGAGCGCATCGCAGGGGGAATTGACCCTGCCACACGGGCGCGGCAAGTTGATCTTGTGTTAAAAAATCCCCGCGCCAGCCTTTTACCCGGCGCCTATGCCGAGGTGAGTATTCAATTAAAAAGTGATGTAAAAACCCTTATAGCCCCGGCGGCAAGTTTGATTGTGAGCGATCAAACTCAGCGGGTGGCAATTGTGGATGAACAACAGAAAATTCGCTTTCAAACCGTAAAATTGGGCCGCGACCTGGGCCGCGATGTGGAAATACTCGAGGGCATTAGCCCTAGCGATAATTTAGTGGTAAGCCCGCCGGATCAGTTAGTGGCGGGTGAGCAGGTAAAAACCCTCGACTGGAAACCCGCCCGGCCAGAACAGGCACCCCCAGGGAATAAACCTACCGGTGCCGAAAAAAGCGCGGACAGCGAAAAAAACAATTTGACCGAGAAAAAATCCAAGTGATTATTAACCCGGCGGCATTTAGCGCGGGGTTAATAATGGTGGCAAGGCTGCCAAACCTGCGGCGCACGCCGTCGCGAACTGCGCTAAAAAAATCCACGCATTCTCGCAAGTGGCGGCGCTGTGAAGGCAAAATAGATCGGAACGACTTATTGTGCCGCCAGAAGAATAAAACACCTTATTATATAGTCAGCGCAGGCCGCCCCCGCTTGTACACGTTCATCCGATAAATTTTTGTATATTCCATGTCAAATGCCGTCATTTTTTCACTGCGCAATTACAGTCAAACCACACATCCTGCCTACCTGTGCGGCGAGTGCCAGGTAGGCAGGATGTGTGGTTTGACTGTAATGCCGTCATTTTTTCACTGCGCAATTACAGTCAAACCACACATCCTGCCTACCTGGCACTCGCCGCACTCAACTGTTTACTACTGAGCCTGCTCTGTGCATCACTGGCAGCGAGCCTACTGCGGCCTACCGATTCTTTGGCTGTCTATTACGGCGCAGGCGCCCTTTTAGGTGTAGCCGCCAATGTTTTTTTTAGCCGTTATCCAAAGACCAATTCTAGGCCCCTGCGCCGCAATCTACTGCGCGCCACACTTTTTTATGCAGCGCTGTATTTAATTATTTATTACCTAATAGGCCCACTGCTGTGGTTTGAGTTGCGCTTTTACCCGCGCGATGCGCGCCATTCAATTTGCTGCGAGACTCCTACGGATTACGGCGCAACCGAATACGAAGCGGTGTTATTAAACACCGCGGATGGCGGTAAAATTGCCGGCTGGTATATCCCCGCCCGTGAGCGATTAGGCAAAGTGGTGGTGTTAATCCACGGTTCCGGCTATGACCGGCGCGGCACTGATTTTTACGCGCGTATACTGCTAAAACAGGGTTATGGCATTTTAATGTACGACCAACGCAACCACGGTGAATCCAGCGGCCCGCTCAACACATTTAATCGTATGGATAAAATGCAAGGGGATTTAGTCGCAGTCATTACCTACTTGGAAAACGAAAAACACCTAGCGCCCAGCTCAATCGGTATTGTGGGTATTTCTTTAGGCGGTTTTGCGGCGTTAAATTTACCGGCGGCAACTATTAACCGTATCGGGCCCTTGTGGTTGGACGGCATTCGCTCGGATAATTTTGGCGTGTATGCATCGGGTAATGTGCTGAGCGATACAGCTCGGCAATTATTTGATTACCAAACCCGTTTATTGGCCGGGCTGCTTACCAGCGAGCCCATTGCAGCACCTGCCAAGAGTTTTCGCACCCTGTTGCCTGCAGTTAAACAGGCCAATATTCAATTGGTAGCCAGTGGGCTAGACAACCAAGAGCGCAAAACCAATGAAGGGTTAATTCCCTATTTAAGCCCCTCCATGTCCCTGTGGATTATTCCCAATGCCTGGCATATTGGCGGCCGCTTCGATGCCAAGGATGAATACGAACAGCGCATGACAGCATTTTTTAATAACCACCTATAGCCCGTGTTATCGTCACCCTTTAAAGCCGCATTCGGCACGGTATTTATCCGCTCAGCGCTGGTGCCGATACTTGCGCTAAGCGCAATATTTTTAGCCCTGGCACTGCCCAGCAATTTTACTGATTTACAAGATGGTTATTGGCTGTACGTATTGCCTGGCGAATTATTGCTGATCATGTTGGCGCTTAGCCTACCCCGCAGTTATCGCGCTATTTATTACCTGATCGCCATGCTGCTGTGCGCAAGCCTTTTCCTTAAAATTGCCGACCTCGGCATGTGGCGGGTTTATGCGCGGCCATTTAATGTTTTACTCGACGGCCCGCTGTTACTGAAAGGCGTTGATTTGCTCACTGGCGTGCTAGGCAAAGCCTGGGCGAGTATTATTATTTTGTTAGCGAGTCTTGCACTAATAGGTTTGCTTTTTTTGCTCGGTTTAGGTTTGCTGGCCGTGCAAAGAAGATTGCAACAACAGGCCATTATTTGGCTTAGGCTCACAGGGGCGGGGATTATTTTCTGGCTGGTGTGTGCCGTTTTAGGCTGGCCTGGGGCGCGCTGGCCCACCGCGAATTTTATCTGGCTGCGCGCTCAGGAGTTGTACGCCAGCTGGCAGGATTTAACGCTGTTTTCCGCCCAATTAACCCAAGCGCCACTACCTGTATCCTCATCAACTGCTTTGTTGGAAAAACTCAAAGGCCACGATGTATTGGTGGTGTTTGTAGAATCCTATGGGCGCACATTACTCAGCCATCCTACTTCAGCAGAACATTTCGGCACTTTTTTAGATAACCAATATGCACAATTGCAGCAGCAGGGATATTCTGCCCGCAGCCATTTATTAACCTCATCAACTATTGGCGGTATCAGTTGGTTGGCCCATGCCACTACGCTTTCGGGCCTGTGGATTAATAATCAAGCCCGCTACGATTTACTCCTTAAAAGCCAGTATCCATCACTCAATCAATTATTCCGCCAGGCCGGTTGGCGCAGCGTAGGCATTATGCCTGCCATTACCCGCGACTGGCCGGAAGGGACTTATTATGGCTACGATCAATTCTACGGAGCGCAAGATTTATTGTATAAAGGAGTGGCGTTTAACTGGATCACCATGCCGGATCAGTACACCCTGTATGCATTTGAACAAATAGAGCGCAATAAAAAAAACCGCGCGAATATTTTTGCAGAAATTGTGCTGGTTTCCTCCCACGCACCCTGGACGCCAACGCCAACTGTGCTCCCTTGGAGCATGCTTAATGAGCCTCACGCCTTTGATAAAATGGTGCAAGAAGGCGCAAGCCCAGAATGGGTGTGGCAGGATACACAGCGTATTCGGCAATTTTATGAGCGCTCGATTGAATATGTATTAGGCGCACTTAGCGCTTATATACAAGCTTTTGGTGATGACCATTTAGTGGTGGTTATTTTAGGTGACCACCAACCCGCCCCGCTGATTACAGAACATGACGGCAATAAAGACGTCCCGATTCATATTATCAGTAAAGATCAGCAGGTGATGGAGGCACTGGATCAATGGCACTGGCGCGAAGGCTTGCGCCCTGCGCTTAATGCTGCCTGGCCGATGGATTCTCTGCGCAATCGATGGCTAGAAGCATTTTCCACACAGCATTAATTTACTCTGGCGGCAAGGCCAATAAATCCATATGGCCAACGTAACAGGCGCTATTAAATAAATGCTCTAAGCGAAATTGCCGCCAGTGTGCTAATGCCGTTGGATGTAATTGCGCAGCCTCATTCAGTGGCTGCTCTTTAAGAGCGCGGTAAATACCGGCAATTAATTGCACACTCAATGCCCGCTGGGACTGCCCGAGCTGCCATGGGCTTTCCGCTAAAATTACGTTATAGCCGTGCGCGGTTAAACACTGAGATAAATAAGCGCAAGCATCTGGGCCTAGGGCCGGGCCAAAACCCTTATCGCGGCGCTGATCGCTATTAAAATAGCGCTCGACGCTTGCATCCAAGGGGTGCGCTGGCAACCAGCGCATGGAGCCCTCGTAATTGAGCGTGCTGTAGAGCGTTAATTTTCGTTCCGCTAATTGCGCCACTAACTGATCAATAAACTGCGCAGAGGTTAAATCAAATAATGCCGAGGCAGTAACCGCTGTAACTCCATCCCAGGGTAAACTCTCCAATGCATTTAAATTGGCTTTATGGGTGGTGACATAGTACTGCGGGTGGCGACGCAGGGCTTCGTTTAATAGGGTGTTATCCCAATCAACTAAGCGCCAAGACTGGTTCGGTTTATACAGCGCGCGCAGATTCGCACCTGTGCCCGCACCCAAATCCAAAATTTTCGGCGGCGTGTTGTGTGTGTTTAACCAGTCGATAAACATGGCCTGTAAACCCTTGTCCCGAGCCGCTTTATCCGCCGGCTCGCGCACATCCAACCACTGGGGGGTAAACGGTTCAATTGTGGATAAAGTTTTCTGCATAAAATCACCGCCTCTCACTCAATTGCTGAAGCCAACCACCAATTATTTCTGCTGTATGCTCCCAACGGGGCAAACTACTCGCGGCTCTACGAGCCGCCGCTGCCATAACATGTGCAGCACTTGCATCTAATAAAACATGGCGCAATGCTGCCGCTAAAGC
>DAOQGS010000211.1:0-6250 GCA_035338675.1 Cellvibrionaceae bacterium | reverse complement strand
CCTGTTATTTAGCCGATAGGGCAGGGGAGGATGACATACCTATTTATCTGCAGGGGAATAAACACTTTAAATTACCCAAGGATCAAACCCTGCCGGTGATTATGATCGGCCCCGGCACGGGCGTTGCGCCCTTTCGCGGCTTTTTACAAGAGCGCCAAGCTCTGGGGGCTGCGGGTAAAAACTGGTTATTTTTCGGCGAGCAGCAACAGGCCCAGGATTATTATTTTGCCGCTGAATTGCAGCAGATTAAATCCAACGGCTATTTACACAAATTGAGCCTGGCCTTTTCTCGCGATCAAGCCGAAAAAATCTACGTGCAACACCGCATCGCCGAAGCAGCCGCCGAGCTTTGGCGCTGGCTCAACGAAGGCGCGCATATTTATGTCTGCGGCGATGCCAGCCGCATGGCCAAAGACGTAGACGCCGCCCTCACCCAGGTGATCGCCAGCCAAGGCGCCATGAGTATCGAGCGCGCCCAAGAAGAACTGCGCGCCCTGGCCGATCAAAAGCGTTATCTGCGGGATGTGTATTAGGCCTCTTAGCCTGCGGATTGCCGCATTAACTCACCAATAAAAAACCTATTCCCTAGGCATTGTGCTTGTAATAGAGGCACTTGCGCCTTTAAGGAGGGGGGAGCAAATAAACCTTCAAACCCACATAGTTTGCCAATGATAAAGGCGTTTCGGCTCCCTCCCCTTACAAGGGGAGGGCTGGGGAGGGGTTAATTGGGTTAAAGGCCGTTGCCCTTCAACCCAACAGCGGTTATTCAGAGCCCAGGCCTCAACCATAACAACTAAGCCCGCAGCCCCACCATAGGCCTGCGCAATCCCCAACCAGAAACCCAAGCCAGCGCGGTATATTTTCGGTAGAATCCCCCGCCCAAAATTTCCCCAGCCTGTTTATGCGATTATCCGAGCGATTCACCGGTACCGTGCGCGGCCTCACCAGCGAAGGCAGTGGCGTGGTCGATCACCCCAGCGGGCGGGCGGTGTTTGTGCCAGGTGCCTGGCCTGGCGAGCAGGTGGAAGCCAAAATTACCCAACTCAAAAGCCAGTTTGCCCTGGGCGAACTGCTCAGCATCATTATTCCCCATCCCAAGCGCCGCCCGGCCCCTTGCCCCTACCACGGCCAGAGCGCCCAGCACTGCGGCGGCTGCCCTTGGCAATTTATGGCCTATGATGAGCAGCTCGCCGCCAAACAACAGCGGGTAGAGCAGGCGGCGGCGCGCCTAAACCCTGCTTTGCAGGTGTTACCCATCCAAGCCTCCCCCACTGAATTGGCCTACCGCAACCGGGCGCAGCTTAAATCCCAGGGGCAGCAGCTGGGTTTTGTGGCGGCGGCCAGCCACTCCTTGGTGGCCGTGGAGCAATGTTTACTGCTCACACCTGAATGCGCAGCCCAAATGCAGGCCGTGCGCGCCCAGTTAGCACCGGAGCCGGTCAAGGCCAAAACTCCTTGGCTCACCTGGGATATTAACGAGCGCGAATACCGCGCCAACAGCCGCTTACCCTTTGCCCAGGGCAACAGCGCGCAAAATACCTATATGCGCCAATGGCTCAGGGAGCAGTTGCAAGGCTGCGAGCGCGATCAACCCCTACTGGAATTATTCGCAGGCTCCGGCAATTTCACCCAGGTAATCGCCGCAGCTGGCTTCACCTCAATCCACGCGGTAGAAGTCGTCGCCGAAGCAGTGGCCGCCCTTAATAAACAGAGCCTTCCGGGCGTGACGGCCCAGGCGACGGATTTATTTAAAGACGGTGTATTAAACACACTGATTAAACAGGTAAAACCGGCCACTGTGGTATTGGACCCGCCTCGGGATGGCCTTAAAACTATTGCGCAGTTACAAGCGAAAAAAACACCGATAAAAACCCTGCTGTATATTTCCTGTGACCTCGCCACCTTTGCCCGGGATGCGCAGATGTTGATAAAAGAAGGGTTTAATTTAACCCTATTGCAGCCTGTGGATATGTTTCCGCAAACCCCCCACGTGGAATTATTAGCGCGCTTTGCGCGTAGGTGATTTAAGGTGGAAATTATTCAGTTGCAGGATTTAACCATTCCCATTGTGCGTACCCGCAAGCGCAAAACCGTTACCATTAAAATTAATAAAGCCCAGGCTCAGGTGCATGCGCCTATGGGCGTTGCCCGCAGTTTTATTCAAGAATTTGTCACCAGTAAAGCCCGTTGGATACACAAACATGTGGCGGCCCACCAACAGCGGGCGCAAAATAGCGCCGCCGCTGCAATTAAGCTGCACGAAAACACCTCCATACGCCTATTGGGTGAGCAATTATGGTTGCGGTTAGTCAGCCATTTACCATCACCGGTTGAGCGCAGTGGCGATAGTTTATTAATTCGCATCCAGCCCCATCTGCCCACCGAACAGGCGTTATTTTTAGGTGTGCGCGCTTATGTGCTTCAGCACGGGGCGCATTATTGCGGTGCCCTGGCCGCCCGTTATTGTGAGCAATTAGGTGTCTACCCTAAGCGTATCAGTATTAAAGAATATCGCTCCCGCTGGGGCAGTTGTAATGCGCGCAAAGAGGTGCAATTTAATTGGCTGATTGCCCTGGCGCCTGCTAAAGCAATTGAATATGTAGTCGTGCACGAATTGTGTCATTTAATTCACTTTAATCACTCCCCCGCATTTTGGGCCGCCGTAGGGCAATTAATGCCCGACTATGCCGTTTGGCGCCGCTGGTTTACCAGTTATGGCGATGTGTTGTGGAATGTGTTGGACTTAAAACAGTATGTTAATTAAACCCGAATTTAATCCCAAAGCCATTCGCAGTTTTGTTATTCGCGCAGGCCGTATGACGGAAGGTCAAAAGGCGGCTTTTGATACCTGGTGGCCCCATTACGGCGTCAGTTTATTTGCAGGTCCCTTTGACCGCTTCGCCCATTTTAATAATCACCAGCCGTTAATTGTGGAAATGGGGTTTGGTATGGGCGATTCCCTGCACGCCATGGCGCTTGCCGCACCGGACAATAATTTTGTCGGCATCGAAGTGCATCCACCGGGTGTGGGGCGCTTAATTAATAATGCTGGAAAAGATGGCTTAAAAAATCTTAAGGTTTATATGGCTGATGCCACCGATGTGCTGCGCGATTGCTTCGCCGATAACAGCATTGATCGTTTTCAATTGTTTTTCCCCGACCCCTGGCATAAGAAGAAACACCACAAGCGCCGCGTGGTGCAAATTGAATTTCTGCAGTTGGTTCAGAATAAATTAAGGCAAGGGGGTGTATTACATATGGCAACAGATTGGCAGCCCTATGCAGAACATATGCTGGAGCAGGTGGTGCAATCTGGAGGTTGGCAGAATTTGGGTGCGCCAAATGGCTACGCAGACCGGCCGGATTATCGCCCTATTACTAAGTTTGAAAAACGCGGTGAAAATCTTGGCCATGGCGTGTGGGACATTTTGGTGGCAAAAATCTAAAAAATACCTGAGGTTGCGCTTAATCTATGAAAATGATCTAATTGCTGCAATTACCTACCCCAGCCGCTTTTGGCACCATTCTAATAATAATTCTCAAATTAACTTAAATACTTATCTACGAGGAGTTGGCTATGAACAAGCCTAATATTCTGCGCGCCGCTATTCTTGCTGCCGTATTATCACCTGCTTTTGCAATGGCACAGGGCGTTGAGACTTACTTAAGCGTGCCATTCAATAAATACGATAGTTTGGATAACACCAACTTAGATATGAGCGACTCAGTGGGCGGCGCTTTAACCGCTGGATATCGCTTTGACAATCCATTTGCCGTGGAATTGACCTACGGCCGCGCCGATTCGGGCATCCGCCAAAATCAACAAATAGACATTGATGTGCAGTCGTTAAGCCTGGACGGTTTATACCACTTCGCTGAATCCGATGACCTGTCTCCGTTTGTGTTGTTGGGCGTGTCTGAATATCAGCAGGATTGGGACTATGCTGGCGTATCGTCTAAAAATGCCCAGACAGCGGTTGACCTGGGTATTGGTTTGAAAAAGTTCGTCACTGACCATTTCGTCATCCGCACGGAAGCCAAGGTGTTTCATACCTTGGATTACTCTAATACTCACTCAGCCTTGTCCGTTGGCTTTGGTTACTCCTTTGGCGACAAAGCCGCTCCGGCCCCAGCGCCCGCTCCAGCCCCTGTGGCTCCTAAGGCACCACTGGATTCCGACCATGACGGCGTGACTGATGATGCCGACAAGTGCCCAGGCACCCCAGAGAAGTTGAAAGTGGACGCCGTGGGTTGCCCCATCATCTTGAAAGAAAACGTCAATGTTACTTTGCAAGTGTTGTTCGATACCAACAGCGATGTCGTTAAGCCCGAGTATGAGTCTGAAGTGAAAAAAGTCGCTGAATTCTTGGAGCAGTACCAGGGTACAACGGCAGAGATTCAAGGCCACACCGATTCTCGCGGGTCAAACGCTTTCAACAAAACTCTGTCACAAAAACGCGCTGACGCCATTGTGAAAGTATTAGTTGAGAAGTTCGGCGTATCGGCCGCGCGCTTAAAAGCGGTAGGCTATGGCGAAGAGCAGTTGATCGTGAAAAACGATAAAACTCCAGCAGAGCAAGCGCAAAACCGCCGTGTGATCGGCAAAATCAGTGCAGTAAAAGAGACCGAAGCGACTAAATAAACGAGTCTTTTCTCTCTAAAGGGCACTTAGGTGCCCTTTTTTATTGCCCGCGCTTGTAAAACTGCCGGTGGCGGCTAAGTTTGTAGTGGCTGCCTGTAATGAGGCGTTCGCCCTTGGTTGTAACCCTAATATAAAAATAAGTTGGGTACCTATGAACCGTGAAAAATTAGTTGATTTCGCCTGCCGTATATACGCCTGTGCCAGCATTGAGCGCCACTGCCGCTACCTGCAAGACGACGCCTTTGCCAATGTCAATTTAGTCTTGTGGTTGGCTTGGTTGCAGGATCAGGCAATTTACCTGGAGAAAGAGGCGCTCTTTCAAGCTGAAGACCTCATAGGGGAAATTTCTGGGGAGGTGGTTGCGCTGCTGCGGCATGTGCGCCAGCGCATGAAACAGATCGGACATTTCACTCGCGTGCAAGAACAATTAATTGCTAAGCACATACTTCAGGCCGAATTGAGTGTAGAGAAAATACTCTTGGAGCGCCTGCAGGATTTAACTGGGCGCTTGGCGCGTATTCAAGACCCGGCCTGTGAGCCGCTGTTTTTACGCGACTATTTCGCGCACTTGCAAATGCCTATGCCTGTAGCCGAGGAAATTAAATTTTTTGATTTGCTCGACCAGGAATTACAGCTGCTGTCTGTAGATTAAGACTCTATGCTTCCCACAGGACAGGCTGATAGCTATTGAATTCAATGGAAGTATTTTCACGCTAGGCGGTGTAGGCGCTTTTTCGGTTGGGTTCATATAACATATACAAAAAAGCCCCTTTTAAAGGGGCTTTTTTGTGGCGCCGCTTTTTGAGCGGCATCACCTCAAAACTGGGATGTTGTTTCGCGGCTAGTTATTCATCAAACAGACTGCTTGACTGATCTTCATCTTCGTCGGCGTGCCCAGTTTCCACTTCTGACGCGGATTCAACAAGTGTCTCCTCTGCTTCAACCGCTTCGGGCGCAGTGGTTATTTCTTCGGCCGCATCTTCAGTGGTGATGACATCTAAAATTTCGTGTTCAACAGTTTCGCTCGCCACTAATGCTTTAGGTTTGCGGCCACGTTTTTTAGGAGCTTCGCCAGTAGATTTGGCTACTTTTGCCGCTGCTGCGCCTGCATTTTTGGGTTTAGGTCCGCGTTTTTTGGGCGCTTCGCCGCTGGCTGCTTTTGCGGCTTTGGGTTTGGGGCCGCGTTTTTTAGGTGCTTCTTTAACTTCCACTTTGGCGGCTTTGGGTTTGGGGCCACGCTTTTTGGGCGCCTCAACCACTGCGGCGGCTTTAGGCTTACGGCCGCGTTTTTTCGGGGCCTCGATGCTGGATTTCACAACCTTTGCGGCTGCTTTAGGTTTAGGGCCGCGTTTTGCTGGAGCCGCTGCCTTAGGTTTTGGGCCTGGTTTGCCCTTGGTTGCCTTGGCTTTAGGCGGGCGGCCAGCGCGTTTCACCTTTACTTCGCCGCCTTCTTTGGCGGAGGAGTAGGCGCTGCTTAAGGTGTCGTAGTCGTTGCGGGCTGCTTCTACAGCTGCTTTGGCTTTGGCTAGGCGAGCTTTAGCGGCAGTGGTTTTCACGCCTTTGGTTGCGGCGGTCACTTCTTTGAGTTTGGCGCGGCTGGCGGTTAAT
>DAOQGS010000210.1:0-6250 GCA_035338675.1 Cellvibrionaceae bacterium | reverse complement strand
TTAGCCTCTGCGGACTCCTGCGAAGCCATTTTGAAAAAGGCGCAAGAGGAGCAAGCTTTAATTCCTGGCTATCAAGCCATGCATACAATCAGCGGTAAAACCCGCGCCTATTTCCATAGCGCGCCAGCCAATACGTGTATTAACAAACAATTATTTTTAGTGCCGGGCGACTCGGTGGTTGCCTATGCGGATTACCAGGAGTTCACATCCGTGCTTTATATTCACCCCAAAACTGGCGTAGAAACTGAGGGCTGGGTTTTAACCCAACGCTTAAAGGCCACCGGCACAGGCATAGCACCGCAACAACATTAATCTAATATGCCTCACGCATCCCTCGGTGCTCAAACAAGTCACTCCAGACATCCACGCCTCGCACCCCCCTCTAAAATTTTAAACTTTATTCCTAAGCCGTGTGCTTAAGGGCAAACAGGCAAAACAACTCCCGGCGCAGGGCAAACATCCAACCTAAAACAAAGTGAACTTAAATTCGGCAGCCCTCGTATTAAAAGCTGTATTGACTGAGAAATCTAGCTGCAAAAATTCAATCTATAGCTGAATCTAAGCCTTAAAAAATAACAGACGAAAAAAAGGCGCAGTAGCTGCGCCTTTTTAAATAAATTTAACCCCAGTAAAAATACCGGGGTTAAACCTGCGCTTACTTAGCGCGCTCGGTTTTTAAGTAGTCCATCAACCAAGTCATAGCAGGGCGCGGGGTACCGTTGTCTTGAATTAAGCCTGTACCGGTTCTCCAGGTTCTGCCCACTACATAGCCCCACAGCGTAATGCCTTTGACTTTAGGGTGGTTCCAGAACACAGGGAAGTGCATTTTCATGTATTCAAGCTGTTTATTGTCGTCAGTGGCTTCAATGTCGTACTCAGAGATATACAAGTCAGGGCCTAAAGCGCCGATGCGGTCCAGCTTGTCTTTAATTTCCTGCGCAGACCAAACTTTGGGATCGTACAAGCTGTGCGCTTGCATACCCAAGCCATCCACGTAACCGGCCTGAATGGCGGGGGTAATTAGGGCAATAATTTTATCCGTATCCCAGGTTAAGAAATTGTAATCGTTGTAAATTAATTCAGCATTGGGGCAATGTTTGCGCGCCAGTCTGAATACGTCAGTCACCCAGGTAGAACCAAAGGCTTTAATTGCATATTGAGCAGGGGCGTGGCCGTCAATAGCCTCGTTCAACACATCAATTGCGTAGGTGTCTGGGTAGCGAGCGCAATAATCGCGCATCCATTCTTCAATTTCTTCACGGATTTCGGCGGCGGAAAGGTTGCCCACCCAACTCGGCGCTTGCGCCCCCCAAACAAAGTTGTGGGCTTTGACGGGGATATTATTTTGACGGGCAAACTTATATATATTGTCTAAAGCCGACCAGTTGTATTGGTCGCGCGTTTTTTCAACCTCACCCCATTTGCCTTCATTCTCAGGGGTAATTTGGTTCCAGTACTTCATAAAGTCTGAACGCACAGCACCACTCGTGGTGATATTACCGACGAATTTCTTCGCGGCAGAACCTGAGCTGCTTGAGCTGGAGGAAGAACTTGAGCTGGAACTTGAACTGCTGGAGCTAGAGCTTGAACTGGTGCGGCCGCTAGAGCTTGAGCTGGATGAACTTGACGAGCTAGAGCTTGAACTCGAGCTAGATGAAGAGGAGCTGCTGGAAGAGCTAGAGCTAGAACCGCCACCGGTACAACCGGCTAACACCAGCGCACAGGTGACAACCGAGAGCTGAATTGCCGCTGCAAACGGCTTTTTATTTGATGTAATCATATGCATTGCATGCCTAAGTAGAGAAAAGGTTCCGAACAATCCGCCCGCCGGAAAGCCAGGGCTAAGGGCCACAGTTCAGGCGAATACTCCGAGCTTATTTTTAAAATTGTTTTTATTAAAACCCTGATACAGAACAATCAGCGAGCACCAACGCAACCGGCCCGCAGAAGGATTTGTATTCATGGTTTTAAATACTTGCAAGAAACCACAGCAAAAGTATTCTCCAAAAAAACGCAGCTGAACTCCAACTAGGGTTTTCTAGGATTATCTTACAATACCATGAATATTCCGCCCGTTCTGTGACCCAGCCCGGGGGGTATTTCGTGTGCTGGGACACATAACACTTAATTATCTGCCTAATAGTAAAAATGACATTAGAAGGCTCACGCTTGTGCTGATACAAAGCGAAAATCGATTCAGCCTGCAGCCCTAATTAACCTATGGCTCTTCAGATTTAATGCCTCTTATTAACCCGGCGGATAAATAGATCGTCCTGATCTATTTATCCTTCGCTGCGCTAAACCTACGAAAATGCGCGGATTTTCTAGTTTTAGCGCAGCTCGCGGCGGTTTGCACCGCCGAGTGCGGCATCCATGCCGCCATTATTAACCCGGCACTAAATGTCGCCGGGTTAATAATAAAAAGCTGCATCTCATATCAATAGTGGTTTTAACAACCGCTTTCCAAACAAACTCATCATGTGCTTCAAACCCCAAAACCAGCTATAAATAATCGACTTACAAACCCTCCCAGGCTTGGATATTTTGTTGCAAACCTAACAATCTGCGGGGTTTCAACCGCAGTACCACAACTGAACGTCGCTGGGCGCACGCCGAAAAACGCTAAAAATTCGCTATTTTTAGCAAAGGCGCCGTGGACTACTTTTTGCTGCCGTCTTGCAGAAATCCTCAGCCCTCTGGAGCTTGCCATGTCGAATACCTCTGCATCATTAAGCCCTGCCCCCCTATCAGCAGCTGAAAATGTAAGCGCTTTAACGCCCCAAGACGCTTATTTAGTTGTGGCCTTTGCCTCCCACGAGGGCGATATAGTGGATGAACATTTTGGCTCGGCACAGGCGTTTTATGTGTATGACATTCACCCAGAAAGAGCTGAATTAATTGGCAGCATTCAATTTGCACGGGAAGCCAAAGACGGCAATGAGGATAAATTAAAACCCAAACTCGCCTGGCTCACCGGCAGCGACGTGGTTTATTGTGCGTCCATCGGCGGCTCCGCCACTCGGCAATTAATCGCCATGGGTATTACGCCTATGAAGGTCAGTGAAGGGCCAGACATTAGTGAATTAATTGAGGGAATTCAGGCGCAGTTAAGTGGCTCTATGGAATTTTGGTTGGCGAATATTCTCAAGCAAAAACAAAAGTCTGCTGGAACGGATCGGTTTTCTGTCGATGAAGAATGGGGTTAAAAATTACCCCAACAAAAAAGGCGCCCTAGGGCGCCTTTTTTGTTGGGGGCAATGATGCATTGAAGCTGCTCTGATTAAGTCTGAACGGGTGAAGTTTGTGCACCGGTTGGCAATATTCCTTTGAAATACAATTTTCGCCTACCAAATATGGAGGGGGCAAGGCCCCTCTGTGTCTTTGTCTAAGGCCGAGTTATGTACCTACGCCTAGCTAAGGCCGGTGCCCCAGCCCCATAAGTCGGTGCATATTCGCCCTGCACTTATCACGCTCGGCCCAATTGGTTCTTCAAGGTAAAAATTTACCGCGTACACATTAGGTGTAACAAATTTAACAAACGGGTATTTTCTTTCACAGGAATTTTTAGAGTATTTAACCATGATAAAAACAGCTCATCGATTATCCATCGCCGTCTTATCGGTATTATCTACCGCCTGCGTGGCGCCCAACGATCATCCCCCCAGCAGCAGTTCAAGCTCTTCCAGCAGCAGCGGCTCTAGTTCCAGTTCAAGCAGCGGCGCGCCGGGCGCTTATCTAAGTGTAAAAGGCGGTTATTTTACCCGCACGCCAGCAGGCACTAGCCGCTATAGCACTTTAAATGGGCTGAGCAATTTAATTATTCGTGACAATAGCTCAGAAATAGAAATACATGTGCAGGGCCTAACGGCCAATGCCCAGTATAAATCCGTGTTAACCCGCGGCACCTGCTTTAGCATAGATAGCAATGCGACCTATAGACAGGGGCTCGGCGGCAATGAAATTACACCTACTATTAGCGTGGATGCCTTTGGTATGGGCATGGCAAAAGACGCGCAGAATTTTGCGCTGAATGACACAGATTTAAGTTTGGCCATTAAGGATTTAGGCAATGAAAACACCATTGCCTGTGCCGATTTACACTCCAGCGCCGGAATTAAAGGCATGGTGCGAATGGGCAAATCCTATTATTACAATTGGGTGGGTTATGTTAGCGCCAATGACAATGGCCATTCCAGAGCGGAAATAAACCCCAGCACTGGCTTTCGTCGAATTGATACAAGCGGGCCGGTGGATGCCTATGCCAATATGAGTAATTGCAACTCCGAACCGATGGAGTACGGTCAATCAAAGGGCGGGCATGGCGCTGAAAATAGCCTATGGCCCCACGCGGAAGAAACAGAGGCATTTTTAGGTATTTGGGCCAGCAATCCATTTAAAGTGCGTTTAAACGAAATTAAAAGTTTAGTCTTCTCTGAGCAGCAATCCCAACAGCCGTTGCCTTACCGCTGTATCGATTTAGATACTAAATTATTAACCTTCAGAAGTGGCAGCTTTAAACCCACAGATGCAGGGGTTGCGCTCTATGGCACCCTAGCGGGCCGCGCTATTTTAGAAACCAGCCTGGAGGGCAATACTACTGCAAGTATTACTATGGCCGGCTTAAAACCCAACACAACTTACTCCAACCATGTGCATAACGGCTTGTGCGCGGATGCGGGCGGCAACCATTATTTACATGATATCCACGGCGCTGATAATGCAGTGAATGGTATGTTCCCGGTATTTACCACAGATGCAACAGGCTATGTACACTATCAATTATCCGCCAATAAAATTGTCCGCCCAGATGCACGCAGCATTGTGATCCATGAGCCGGGGTCAGGGGTCAAAATCGCCTGTGCGGACTTGGATTAATTAATCAACTAACACAGGGATGTGCTTTTCAGCCGCGACCTCACAATTGGCAACCCTATAGTCACATTGGCAATTAATGCCGCCAGGGCCAGCTTAAAATTGAATTTTTTCAGGCAGCAATTTAAATACTTGAACGCCCTGCGCCCATTCTTGTTGCAACCCTGAGTTG
Organism: Cellvibrionaceae bacterium; assembly: GCA_035338675.1. Classification (GTDB taxonomy): domain Bacteria; phylum Pseudomonadota; class Gammaproteobacteria; order Pseudomonadales; family Cellvibrionaceae; genus CAMCXE01. The sequence continues at coordinate 1,206 of DAOQGS010000210.1, read as the reverse complement.
GTGAGGGCGGCCAAAACGCTGGCACCTAATTCCGCAGGGTTCATTACCAATTTTTTATGTTTGTAGAACAAAATGGTTTGTATCGCCAATTGGCCATGGGCGGATTTAAGGGCGGTATCTTCTTGCCCATCACCTGTCTCGATACAGGGTTGCACATTAAGCGAGAGATTAGCCCGACATTTGTGGGGTCGAACAGCATAAATACTGCAGGCGCCATTTGCTGTTAAAAATGGGCAGGGCCGGTTGTATTGTACAAAGCTGCGCTCATCCGCATAAAGCACATGCTGCTCTAGCCTTTTGATTAAACTCGCCTGCTGCGCCTGGGGCCAGGTTTTTATGTGGTTGGATATAAAAAATGCCTCGGGCGGCAATACCTCCACCCGCAAAGAACAACAATGGGCGCAACCTTTTTGGCAGGCAAAGCGAACATGGCGGGTTTGTTTGGCAATTTGCGTAAGTTGCTCCGTCGCCCCATGGAATAACTCGATGGCGTGCACCAAGAGCTGCGGGCTCGGCCTAATGGCGAGTTTTTTCTTAAGTCGCTGCATGTATTGCTGAATTAAACTGTTCATCGCATCTCGTGTTTTAAAATTTATGTTACAACTACTAAACTGGCGAGCCATTTAATGGCAGGCAGCGCTTGTTCACAGCTATTACTTAAAGAAACATTAAAAGGCACCTCCAGAATGATTTAAAGGCCTTTACGGAAATTCAGCATTCGTGATTATCACCTGGCGTTTTCGCGCGGGCGATGGTAAGGATGCAGTTTTACGGGTTTTTAAGCAAATTATAACTGCTCATTATGCGGGCTAAGCATGCATGGCTGCAGGTAGCGTAGCACTCAACCGATAAGTGCTAGAAAGCTCATAGGTGCTATACAACCTAGGTATCACGTTCAATTACCGTAAAAAAACAGCATGGTTACACTCAATATAGCTTGCCAAACTGTCGCCTTATTTCAGCAGGCTGCTCATGCCGCCTTTAACTGTGCGGCTCCATACAGCACAAATGCAAACTAAGGAACCTCTGAATAATGTCGGCGGCGAAGCAATAGCTAGGCGAATTTGGCAAAAAAAGCGGACGACTGCAGGGAGGCAGGAGGTAGAGCAATGCAGGAGCAATTGCCGAGTTTACACGCAGTAAATGAGCATTTTTTTTGCCAAATTCAACGTGGCTAGGGCGAGTGAGGTAATTTTTCAGAGGTTC
>DAOQGS010000209.1:0-6251 GCA_035338675.1 Cellvibrionaceae bacterium | reverse complement strand
GAGGTAGAGCAATGCAGGAGCAATTGCCGAGTTTACACGCAGTAAATGAGTATTTTTTTGGCAAATTCAACGACGCCAGAGCGAGTAAGGTAATTTTTCAGAGGTTCCTTAGGCCTTTGCCCTAAGCGGCTCAGGATAAGTAAAGTGATACCGTACCCGATTGCCGCGTATTTGCTCGTATAAGAATTCAAGGCTCATAAAGCATTACTGCACCTCGGCCAATGGTTTGGCAAATAACCATTGCGAGGTACCAATCACCCGCTGGCGAAAGCCGCCTTCGCAATAAGATAAATAAAACGCCCACATACGGATAAACACGTCATCAAAGCCTAAGGCTTTAACAGCGGTGTGTTGACTATTAAATGCCTCCGCCCAGGCGTTTAGGGTGCGGGCATAATCCAGGGTGATGTCTTTGAAATTCACCAACTCCATATCCGTATGGCGAGTGATATTGTCCATAATGACTTGTTGGGAAGGCAGGCACCCGCCGGGGAAAATATACTGGCGAATAAAATCCATTTTATATTTGCCGCGCTCAAAACGCTCGTGGGGGATAGTAATGGCCTGCAACAGCATTTTGCCATGGGGTTTTAACAGGCTGGAGCACTTGGCAAAATAATTACCGAAATATTGGTGGCCAACTGCTTCAATCATTTCGATGGACACCAGTTTGTCGTACTGGCCTTGAATATCGCGATAATCACACAGATGAACCTCCACCTGACCGCTCAAGCCCGCCGCTGCCACCTGCTCTCTGGCGTGGTTAAATTGCTCCTGGGAAAGCGTTACAGTGGTGACTTTGCAGCCGGTAGTCTGCGCGCAATAAATAGCGAGGCCACCCCAGCCGGTACCAATTTCCAGTAAATGATCATCGGCCTTTAAAGCCAACTGATCACACACCCGCTGTAATTTATTTAAGGACGCCTCATAAAGGCTTGCGTTTTCAGATGGATAAATCGCCGCAGAATACATTAGGGTTGGGTCTAAAAAGAGCTTAAAAAAATCGTTGCTTAAATCGTAGTGGGCGGAGATATTGCGTTTGGAACCCGCCTTGGAATTTTTTTGCCAATAATAACGCCAGGCGCCAATACAAGAGGCAAAACGCTGCCAGCGTTTATTCATATTGGCAAGGGTAGCAAGGTTCATCACCATCACTTCAATCACGCGGGTTAAATCAGGGCTCTGCCAGGTGCCCTGCATATAAGCCTCCCCAGAGCCCACTGTGCCACCAAATAAAATAAAGCGGTAAAAAGATGGATGCAGAATATCCACTTCGGCTACCACGCTGGCTTGTGCTGCTGGCTCGCCAAATTCAAATACATCAGCGCCTTCGCGCAAAATTAAGGTGCCCCGCGTAAGTGAGGCAAATAAACGCATCACACCGTTCCGGGCAAGCCGATCCACCCAGCCACGCGCCACCGGTTGTTTCAGCCGCGCCGTAAGGCTATTTATTTTTTTACTCTGCGACTGTGCTGGGCCAACAAATGCCAAAGGGGAAATATCCGGCATCATACTCATGGGTGTCTCCTGGGGTTTACTGCTCTTGGGCGCGGTATGGGAATAATCCGGCCAGTAGGTTTGCAATTAATTTTTTATGCGGCGGCGCGGCCGATAAAAGGCACACGCTTTAACCATAATCGCAGGGCTTGCCAATAAATGGCGGCAATTACTTTAAGGCTCATCACCGGTGCACTTAATATTATTTTACGCAGGTTTTTTTCGGTCAGATCAAGGGCCGCAAGGGTGAGGGTTGCATCCATAATCTTCTGCTCACCGCCGCTTAGTGCCTGCCAATTTTCAATATGCACCAATAGTTGCGCACCAGGCTGGGTAGATACCCAACGGTAGCGCATATTTAAGGGATTAAAAGGCGATACCTGAAAAACTTTCTGAAAAGATTGATCTTGTTTTTGTTCTCGCTCACAGGTTAGCACGTAGGCGTGGCGTTCATTCCAGGGGGTGTTATTCACCTCCGCGACAATAAATTCAACCTGAGTTTGTTGCTCATTCCAACAATAATAGGTGGTGAGCGGGTTCATGGAAATGCCCAGAGTGCGGTAATTGGCCAAAAACATAATCGGCCCGGTTGGAGTTTTCCCTGTGGTATTAAATACGGTGTTGCGCACGGCGCTGTCTAAATCAAGGTTCGGGTCGCCGTGAAAATCCCCCCGACAAAAACGCAGCCAATGCCAAAAACGCGGCCCCAACCAAGCACCGATACGCATCTGCGCGGCATCTTGGCAATTGCCATAAAGCATAAATACGTTATAGGTAAAGGCATGGGATTTTGGCCAAAACCTGCGGTGACGCAATTGGCCGGAATAAATTTTGGGCGCGGTGCTAATAGGTGCGCCTGCAAATGATAGTGGCTTATCCGGGGAGCCCGTCATAAATTAGGGCCTGTGATTATTTAAAATAGGCACACTAACGCCCAATTGATTAACCACCCGCAAAGCACTTACTAGGCCATCCTCATGAAAGCCATTCAACCAATAGGCGCCTGCAAACCAGGTTTTGTTTACGCCGTTAATTTCCTGCCAACGCTCTTGGGCTTGGGTGGCAGCGGCGGAAAATACCGGGTGTGAAAATGTCACTTCATGAAAAACCATCTCGGGCTTAATTAAACCCGGATCATTCAGCGTGACGCAAAACGTAATAGGCGCCTGAATATTTTGCAGAATATTCATGTTATAGGTGAGCAGCGGCGGCTGAGCCCCCGCCCCTTGCACTAAATAATTCCAACTCGACCAAGCCAGTGGGCGCTGCGGCAGAAGCTTTGTATCCCGGTGCAGGGTTACTCGGTTAGGCCTGTAGGTAATAGCGCCTAAAATATCCCGCTCGGCGGCACTGGCATCGCCTAACAAACCCAAGGCTTCATCGCTGTGGCAGGCAAATACCACCTGGTCGAATAATTCACTTTGGTCGCCGTAAAAAACCCGCGCGCCGCTTTCACTGCGCTCCACCCGCAACACGGGAGTGCCCTTAACGCTGCGTGCCACATTGGCGAGCAAGGGTTTAATATAAACGCTTGAGCCGCCCACTAAAGTGCGCCATTGGGGGCGCTGTTTAATACTTAATAAGCCGTGGTTGTGAAAAAAACGCACAAAAAAATAGGCGCTAAAATTTAGCACTTCAGCAGTGGTGGAGGACCAAATGGCCGACCCCATAGGCGCCAGATAATAATCAACAAACTGTGCACTAAATTTTAGCCGCTGCAAATAAGCGCCGAGGGACTCTGTTTGCGATAGGCGCCCGGCTAAAAAATCCGCCGTAGCCTGTTTATTAAAGCGCACTATATCCAGCAGCATGCACCAATGGCCGGGCTTTAATAGGTTGCGCCGCTGAGCAAACAAACTATTTAAATTAGCACCTGCGTATTCATAAGCGCCCTGCCCTTTAGTGACGCTAAAGCCCATGACAGTCGGCTGACTGGCAATATTTAATTCAGTTAAAAGGCGAATAAAATTCGGGTAGGTCCAGTCGTTATAGACAATAAACCCCATATCCACCCCATATTCCACCCCCTGCCAGTGCACAGTTTGGGTGGCGGTGTGGCCGCCAAAACGGCTAGCGCCTTCGAATAAACACACCTCATGCACACGGCTTAAATAATGGGCGCAGGCCATGCCCGCAATACCGCTGCCGATAACAGCAATGCGCTGCTGCGCGGGCGTACCCTGCGCGAATGGCTCTACCATGTTTTGGTTCTCGTCAAAAATTTTGCGCACAGGCTGCGCCAGAGAGGATTAAACGCCGCCATAAGCTTAAGCAGTACATACAGGCGATAGGGGAAAATAACTGTGCGCTTGCGATTTAAAAACCCACGCACAATTTTCTGTGCCGCCGTGGGCACATCCATTAAAAACGGCATGGCAAAATCATTTTTTGCCGTTAGGCGTGTGGCCACAAAACCCGGCCGCACCCAGGTAATATCCACTGGTAAATGCACAGTGTCGCAGCGCAGTGCCGCTACAAAATAATCCAAAGCCGCCTTGGAGGCGCCGTACATTTCGTTGCGGGGGAAGGCCACCACTGTAGCTAAGCTGCTCACTACGCCTATTTGGGCGCGGCAGGTGGATTTTTTTAATAAGGGTTTAGCCATATTGAGCACGGCAATCAAACCTAAAAAATTCACCTGCATCACTTTGCTGTATTGGGCGTAATTAAATTCCAGGTTGGTTTCATATTCACAGACGCCCGCGCAAAAAATAATGCCGTCTAGAAAATCTGTAATGTTTAATAATTCCTGCCGTACCGCGGCAAAAGTATCGGGGGCAGCCAAATCCAACGGCAGGCATTTAATACGGGTAGGCGCACGGAAACTCAATTGATTTAGCGCCGCCTCATCCCGCGCGCTCACAATCACAAAGTGCCCGGCCTGGGCTAATTGCAGTGCCACTTCAGCCCCTATACCTGCGCTGGCACCGATGATCCAAAGGGTTTTACCTTCCACTGCGGCTAGCTCGCAGCATACAGTGCCGCAATTTTTGAATGCCCAAACCGATAATAGGAATGTGCTGGTACACCATAGCACCTAGGTCGTAAAAGTCTTCGTGGTAGGTTACCCGCTGGCCGAATTTAATTTGCGTGGCGCCTACTAAACTCAGCGGTTTACCCTTGGCAATTTTTTGATGGGCATAATGCATATGCCATTTAAAAAACGCTGCCCCCTCCCCCGCTACGGAATCAATAAACTCAAACCGGCAATAGGTTAAATTGGCCGCACTGGAGGCAAAATATCGCTCCAAAGCGGGCCACCCCTCAATGCGATGCAGCGGGTCCACAAAGGTTATTGCCGGGTCGTAAATCTTTTGCATCTGAGCAATGGTGTGAATGCCAAAGGTTGCGTAACAACGCTTAAACTCCTCCAGTAGCTCGCCAGGAGCCAGCAGGGGGGATGCTAAATGCGCTTGATGAGAAGACATAGGGTGTTCAGCCACAGAGTGTGTAAGGGTAAGTACGCTAAGACCTGCCAGGTGGATGAGTGCAGGCGCCAGGTATTTTTAGGCAACTATGATCCATTCAAACCACCCCGGCGTACACTTACCCAACCTAACCCAATTGGTGTTTCATGACTCCTGATTTAACCCCATCAGCTCCGTCGCCCCTGGTGCGCAGCGACCACCTAAGCCAGCTGCTTATTAAAGTTGGCAACCAGGATCGCAGCGCATTTGCCGAGTTATTTCGCCATTACGGCCCGCTTATTAAGGGTTTTGCCATCCAACACGCCAACAGCCGGTTTCCCATCGAGGCCGCCGACGAATTGGTGCAGGAGGTCATGCTTAAAGTATGGTTGAAAGCCAAAAGTTTTGAACCAAGCAAAGCCTCCGCCAATACTTGGGTGTTTACGGTAATGCGCAACTGCCGCATCGACTTATTGCGCCGCAGCCAGCGCCGCTATTTTGAAAGCGGCGATATAGACGCAGACGATATTTGGGACGACAGCGACGATCATTCACCATTTACTTTTTTACACCAAGGCCGCCAGCAGCAACAAGTTGCCCAAGGCTTTGCACAACTCCCCCTCGAACAAAAACAAGCGCTCACCTTTGTATATATGCACGGCAAATCCCACGCAGAAATCGCCGAAGAAACCGGCTTACCCCTTGGCACCGTAAAATCCCGCGTGCGCATGGGCCTGAAAAAACTAGGCAGCTTATTTAAGCCGGGAGAAGGACTATGATTTCCCACCACCCCGACAGTAATTTATTAGTGGAATTTGCCAACGGCAGTTGTGACTGGGCCTTGGGTATTTTAATTAATACCCACCTACAACACTGCCGCCACTGCCGCAGCCAAGTGCAGCAATTGGAGCAACTGGGCTCTGCATTATTAACCGCTGGGCCAAAAGTCAGTGTTGATGATGCCTGCTTAGAAAAACTCCTGCGCCGCATAGATGAAACACCTGCAACAGCGGCAGCAGTAGAGACAAAAACCAGCCAAACACCGGGCTTGCCCCCTGTTGTGCAGCGCTTAATAAAACCTGGCGCCCGCTGGCAAAAAATTTCCAAACATTTAAAACAGCAGCGTTTAAAAACCGGCCAGAACAAATACGAAGTGGCCCTGCAATCCATTAAAAGCGGCGGCCAAGTCAGCCGCCACGACCACCGCGGCCTGGAATATACGGTGGTATTACAGGGCAGTTTTTCCGATGCCGAAGGTATTTATTGCACCGGGGATTTTGTCCTACGCCAACCCGGCCAAGCACACAAACCCACCGCCAGCCAAAATGAAGATTGTTTATGCCTCAC
>DAOQGS010000208.1:0-6252 GCA_035338675.1 Cellvibrionaceae bacterium | reverse complement strand
GTCCGGCCCGCCGATAACAAAACTAAAATCCCGCCCGCTCATCTGCCACTGGGCCAACTGAGCGGCTAATTCCTCCGTGGACCAGGCTTTGCCGCCCACATCCAGCATCACTACAAAGTGCTCCGCCGGAATTGCAGCCAAAATGGCTTCAGCTTCTGCTTTTTTAGCCGCTTCCATATTGCCGGGTTTGGATTTAGAGCCTAATTCCAATTCCAGCAGCTTAGGGGTGAGTTCCTTCGGCAGGCGTTTGGCGTACTCGGTAAAGCCGCTTTGTACCCAGGCGGGCATTTTGGTGCCCACGGCCACCAGCTGTACCCGCATGTTTAGGCTTTGGAGTCCGGCGTGCGGTTGGCGGGCACTTTGCTCCAGAGTTTTTCCAAGTCGTAAAATTCCCGCGCCTCGGCGGACATTACATGCACCACCGTATCGCCAAAATCCACCAGGGCCCATTCACCTTCCTGCAGGCCTTCAATCCCTAAGGGGCGAAAGCCCTTTTCCTTGGCCTCTTCCACCACATTGTGGGCGAGGGATTTCACGTGGCGGCTGGAGGTGCCGGTGGCGATGATTAAACAATCGGTCACGTCGGAGAGATCCCGCACGTTGAGGTTGACGATTTTTTGCCCTTTGAGGTTTTCCAGGGCGGTAATTACTACTTCATTAAGATCGGTCATAGGATTTTGGTTTACTAAGAGTTGAGATACAGGCCCTGCTGGTAAATGCGCTCTTCCACCGCATCCGGCAGCAGCCCCAGCGGGCGCACGCCCTGTTGGATCTGTGTGCGAATGTGGCTGGCGGAGATAGCCAACAAAGCATTATTCATATGGGCTATGCCCCCACTGGGGCTTAAACCCAGCTGCGCCAAAGCACACTGGCGCGCTGCAGCCCAAGCAGTTTGGGCAGGTTCTATTGGGGCTTCTACCCCAGGCCTTGCGGCAATCAGCAGATGGGCAAATTCGGTGAGGCGCTGCCAATGGCGCCACTGCGGCAGCTGCCGCCAGGCATCATCCCCCAAAAGCCAGATAATAGGCCGGGTTTCACCCTGCTCCTGGCGTAAAGCGGCCAGGGTGTCACAGGTGAAGCTCGGCCCATCGATCTCGATTTCCCGCCGATCGAGGCTGAACAAACAGGCGGATGAGCGCTGGTTTAAGCCGGTTACCACCAATTGCAGCAGGGCGCAGCGCTGCTCAGGCGTGGTAAACACCTGGCTTTTAAGCGGCGACAAAAAACACGGCAACAGCCGCGCCTCCCCGGCATTGAGCAGATGAGCCGCCAGCCAAAAGGCCGCCACATGGCCGTTGTGCACCGGGTCGAAACTGCCGCCGTATACCAACAGCGGGCTCTGTGTGCGCTCCACTTAACAATCCATTTACTGGCGAACTTGCCCGTCGCCAAACACAATCCATTTTTGGCTGGTTAAACCCTCTAAACCTACCGGGCCCCGGGCGTGGATTTTGTCGGTGGAAATACCAATCTCGGCGCCTAAGCCGTACTCAAAGCCATCGGCAAAACGGGTGGAGGCATTCACCATCACACTCGCCGAATCCACCTCCCGCAAAAAGCGGCGAGCCAGGGTGTAGTTCTCCGTAACAATGCTGTCAGTGTGCATGGAGGAGTAGGTATTAATGTGGCTTATGGCCTCATCCAGATGCTCCACCACCTTAATGGACAATACCGGCGCTAAGTACTCGGTGCGCCAGTCTTCTTCGGTGGCCGCCAGGGCGTTAATCAACGTGCAGGTGGTGGCGCAGCCGCGCAGCTCCACGCCCTTTTCAATCAGGGCAGCGGCTAAGCGGGGCAGTATTTGTGGGGCCGCGAATTGATGGACCAGTAGGGTTTCCATGGCATTGCACACACCGTAGCGGTGGGTCTTGGCGTTCATGGCGATATTAAAGGATTTTTCGAAGTCGGCCTCGGCATCTATATAGACGTGGCAGATGCCATCTAAGTGTTTGATCACCGGCACCCGCGCCTCCAGGCTAATGCGCTCAATTAAAGAGCGGCCGCCACGAGGGACGATCACATCCACGTATTCGGGCATGCTAATCAAAGCGCCCACGGCAGCGCGGTCGGTGGTGTTGACCACCTGCACCACGCTTTCGGGCAGGCCCACGGCGCTCAGGCCTTGGGCGATACAGGCGGCAATCGCCTGGTTGGATTCAATGGCTTCACTGCCGCCGCGCAAAATGGCGGCGTTGCCGCTTTTTAAACACAGGCTTGCCGCATCGATAGTGACGTTGGGGCGGGACTCATAGATGATCCCCACCACCCCCAAGGGCACGCGCATTTTGCCCACTTGGATGCCGCTTGGGCGCAGGTTCATATCGGTGATGGCACCGATGGGGTCCGGCAGGGCAGCCACTTGGCGCAGGCCCTCAATCATGCTGTTAATGACTTTATCGGACAGCTCTAAGCGATCGAGCAGGGCGGGCTCCAAGCCATTGTCCCGGCCGCGTTGCATGTCCAGTGCATTAGCGGCTTTAAGGGCGGCGCGCTGGGCTTCGAGTGCACCTGCGATGGCGATAAGGGCTTGGTTTTTGGTTTGAGTATCGGCGGCGGCCATGACTCGGGACGCTTTGCGGGCCTGGCTGCCCAGGTTGGTCATGTACTCGGTGACTGACATAAATGTGTTCCGCAGCAAAAAGCGGCCAGTATACCAGCGCTCACCGGCCTGCACCTGCATTAATCGCGGCGATTGCGGTGTTGTTTATCGGGGTGTAACACCTGGCTAGGCGCTCATAATTGCACTCTGCTAAATGAGCTGCACACTAAGAAGTGGGACACTCTCGATTCGCGGTACAACACAGGTGAATCGTTCGGCTGGGCAGGAAAACCCGCATTTCGCTTGCTCTGCCTGGGCTTCCTCCCCCTGGTGATGTCCCAGGTGCCCAGGCCCTTATCCCAGCTTGTTCGCACAAACAGCGCTCTGTAACGGACACGCTCCTGTAATAAATACGCCTTACCGTATATAGTGCCCGCCGTGAATGAGCCGGAAGCCAACTGTGAACCCTCTGGAATTGTTTAAAGCCCTCGCCGATCCCACCCGCTTAGCCTGTGTGTTAACCCTGCAGGCGCGGGGGGAATTGTGCGTGTGTGAATTGCACGAGTTACTCGCCGTCAGCCAGCCGAAAATGAGCCGCCATTTGGCTCAATTGCGCAAGGCTCAAGTACTCACCCAGCGCAAAAAGGGCCTTTGGGTCTACTACCAATTAAATCCCCAGATGCCCGCCTGGGCGCTGCAGATTATTCAGCACACGGCCCTGGGCAACCGCCATTTAATCCCTGCCGCAAACGCAGTTTGCGGCCCGGGTAATATCTGTTAAGCCATATACATTTGAAACGTCCTATATAGGTACCCCATGAAATTACTCTTTATCTGCACCCACAACCGCTGCCGCAGTATTCTCTCTGAGGCGATCACCAACCACTTAGGCGCCGGAGTAATACAGGCCTTTAGTGCAGGCAGCGCCCCCGCCGGGCAGGTGCACCCTCTCACCTTAAAATTCTTGCAGGAGGCCCATATTCCCACCCAGGGGCTAGCCAGTAAGTCCTGGGACCTGTTTGCCGACTTAAACCCCACTGCGGTGATCACCCTATGTGATAGCGCGGCGGCGGAGAGCTGCCCCCTGTGGATGGGCGATAGCCTGCGCCTGCACTGGGGCCTGGCGGACCCGTCGAAACTTGCCGAGGATGAGACCGCCGCACGGCAGGCCTTTAATGCCTGCATCGCCCAGATCAAAACCCGCACTCAGGCTTTAGTAGCCTTACACGGCCGAGGCCTGCAGGGTGATGAGTTAAAAACGGCGCTGACGCAGCTGGTGAGTGAGGTGGCCTAATGGGCATATTCGAGCGCTATTTAAGCCTCTGGGTGGCCCTTGCCATGGGAGGCGGTGTGCTGCTGGGGCTTTGGCAGCCCGGCTGGTTTGCCGCTGTGGCGAGTTTTTCTCTGGCGCGGATTAACCTGCCGGTGGCTCTGCTGATCTGGTTGATGATCTACCCCATGATGATTCAGATCGACTTTACCGCCATGCAGTTGCGGCGGGAACACCGCCAGGGGCTCATGCTCACCCTCACCATCAACTGGCTGATCAAACCCTTTAGCCTCTGGGCCCTGGGCAGCGTGTTTTTCTTCTGGCTGTATAAAAGCCTGATTAGCCCTGAGCAGGCGGCGGATTATTTGGCTGGCTTGATTCTCTTGGGCGTTGCCCCCTGCACTGCCATGGTGTTTGTGTGGAGCCAGTTAACCCGTGGGGATGCCAATTACACCCTGATGCAAGTGGGCACCAACGACATCATTATGTTGTTTGCCTATGCGCCGATTGCCGGGTTTTTGATGGGCCTGAGCAATATTCACATCCCCTGGGACACACTTATTTTGTCCCTGGTGTTGTATGTGTTATTGCCGCTCTTGGCAGGCATCGCCACCCGCCGATTGCTTGGCAGTAGCGAAAAAATCAACAATTTTTGCCACAGCCTTAAGCCACTGTCAGTGACAGCCTTAATCGGCACTGTGTTATTGCTGTTTGCCCTGCAAGCCAATGCCATCGCCCAACAGCCACTTATCATCGCCCTTATCGCAATTCCCCTAACCCTACAAACCTACGGTATTTTTGGGCTCTGCTGGCTGGGGGCGCGCCTCTTACGACTGCCCCTGTCTATTAGCGCACCGGCCTGTTTAATCGGCACCTCGAACTTTTTTGAATTGGCGGTGGCGGTGGCCATTGGCCTCTTCGGCTTAGATTCCGGTGCGGCTCTGGCTACGGTGGTTGGGGTATTGGTGGAAGTGCCGATTATGTTATCCCTGGTGTATTACCTTAACCGGCAGGGGCAGAAGGCCTAGGCCTCTTTGGCGGCCGATGTCTAGCATTCTCTGTGGGTGGTCAAGGCAATTGCCCCTCATAAACCACCTCCCCCCGACGGCGAATAACCAGTTTTTGTCCTTCCAACACCGGCAGGCTGATGGAGAAATGCCGGTTGCTGATCTGCTCATCGTGGTCGATGCGCATAAACCGCAGTTCGGCTGAGTAGATCTTGCCCTGGGTATCCGTCACCTCGGCGCTGTAGTCCCCCGCTGGCACCTCTTCAACCGGCAGTGCCGAGGGCAAGGCCTGGCGGATAACCCACTCCCCCGCCCCAGTTAAATGACCGCGCACCACAAAACTCTGTAACTGCGGCGCAGCCGCAGCGCGGCTGAGGCTGGTGGCGGGAAAGGGAATCGGCGGGTTGGTCTCCAGGTGTGACTGCGCCCGTTGGTAGGAGAAATCCGACACGTGTTGGGGCTGGCAATAACTCATGACATCGGAGGCGCTGGTGGGCAGAATTAACCGGTTCAAGCTGTAGTTGATGCCCACACTGCCGATGTTAGTAGTGGCATAGGGGTAGTCGTTTTGAATGCCCGAGGGGCTGCCGCAGTTGACGTGAAACAAGCCAAACATATGGCCGATTTCATGGGCCATGGTGAGGCCGGAAGGGTCGTGGGTGGCATCCAACCCCATGCCCACTCTACCGCCCACATAGGCCAGCCCGCCGACGTTAAAGTTGGGTGCCGCCGGGCTCACCAGGCCAAACACATAACTGGTATCCCCCTCCCGCGCCTGCAGATCCGCAAGCTGCGCCAGGCCTTCATCCGCCGAGGGGAAACTGAAATCCACCGGTTCGTGGCTGCGCACCACCACCTGAGCTAGGGGCCAGATGGTTTTAAGGTTGCGCTCCACCGCTGCCGCCGTGGGCATCTGGGGGCTGGAACCGCCTGAAGTGATGGGCACCAAGGTGAGGTACAACACCGAGCCCGTGCCCACCACCGGCGCCAGGGTGCGGCTGAGCCCATTGGCCAATTGCATCTGCAGGCTCAACCCCGGCTGCACCCAGTTGGCAGGTACAACAGCGGTGTAGCTGCGGGAGAGGCTGGTCAACTGCAGCAGGCTTGGCAGGCTGGTGGGTTTGGTGAGGTTCACCACCTGGCTCTGCTCGCCGAGTTTCAAAGTCAGGGTGCCTGCCGGGGCGGTTTGGGCCTGGTCAGCCAGCACATGAATGCGCAGCAGGGCTTCGCGGTTAGCCACCAGGCGGGGGTTGGCTTTCACTACGCTCTGGCCAAAATCGAAACCGGCAAACGTAATACTTTCTATGGGGCCCGCATTGGCGCCGCGGCTGGGCGTGAGGGTGCGGCTGATGCGACCGCCCAAGCCATCTTCAATCACAAAGGTTTTGGCGCTTTGGCCATCGGCAATATTCACCTCAGCGCCAGACTGGCGGGGG
>DAOQGS010000207.1:0-6294 GCA_035338675.1 Cellvibrionaceae bacterium | reverse complement strand
TCCCCTTTTTAAGGGGAGGGTTGGGGTGGGGTTCACTGTTCGTTTCTGCCTGCGTGCGAGCACCTATAAAACCCCCTCCCAGCCTCCCCCTTTAAAAGGGGGAGGGGCTAAAAACCTGTTCGATTCTCGGCTTTACTTGTTCCAACGCTTTTCTCGTTACTTTTCTCTCTTCTCGCTTTTCTTCTCGTTCCCAGGCTCCGCGTGGGAATGCATATCTTCGTCCTGCCCCACGATCGTTGAGCTAAGGCGAGGCCGTAGGGGCAACCCTTGTGGTTGCCCTGTTCTTAGCCAGCATGTCCATCTCAATTTGCCTGGGAGTGGGCACCCACAAGGGGTGCCCCTACGGCTCTTACTCGTCTATGGGCTCCACCGGCGGCTGAACATTTCCAGGCGCTTAAACCAACCCCTACTTCAAATCCCACATCAAGGAATCCAAAGAGACAAACGTCGTCTGGGGCCCCTGCATTTTGTAGATTTTCAGCACGGCTTCAGTCTTGGCGTCGGAGTGCACGAAGTCTTCATAGGCCTGGGTGAGCAGGCTTTTGTAGACGGCGGCTATGGCCGCGTCGTTGCCTTCGTACTCGGCCAGGGATGCCTGGGCTTGGCTTAAGTAGTCGTGGTAGCGCTGCATGATGTGCAGGCGGTTAACCAGCACCACGGTGGTATCAAAGGGGATTTGGAAGTAGTTCAGGAAATCCTCCGCTGAACTGAGTTCTTCTAAATCGTCGAGCAAGCTACTGGTTTGATTCGGTTCCATAACGACCTCAGCGGGTGGCGCGCAGGCGGGTGTTGTCTGCCACGGGGGCAGGGCTGATGGATTGCAACAGGGCCTTGGCCCCCAGGCGATCTTTACTGTCGAACTCCACCACCTTTTTCAGCATGTAGATGCCATCGGCTATGTTGCCCATGCGCAGGTTCAAATAAGCCGCGCCCTTGAGGGCCAAGAGGTAAAAGCGCACCAGGGTGAAGGACACCAACACGCCATTGGCCAGGTGAGTAAACGACAGCTTCAACCAATCCGCCGGGAAGCTGATGGTAGGTGCCACCGCCCGCATGGCTTGAAAGGCTATGTCCAAGGCATCTTGGTAGCGGTGTTGGTAGTAATAAAAGCGGTACAGGGCCACCAACACGGTTAAGTCCTGGGGTGCTAGGGCGTAGGCCTGTTTGAGCAGTGGCTCGGCGGCACCTTCGCCATAGGCGTGGGCGGCGCGCTGCAGCAGGGCGGTTACTTCCTCGGAATGGTTCAGGTCGAAATAGAGCAATTGCCCTTCAAAGTTTTGCAGGTCCATTAGCGAGCACCTCGTACTATAGGTTGGCGTGGCAGGGTCGAAACTGTGTCTTTAGCGCGAGCGCCGCCCGGGCAGTCCTGCTCGCAGATGCTGTTATCAACTGTGCAGCTGTCGTAATGATCAAGGGCGGCCTGGCGGTTGAGTTTCATTTCCAGCGCGTCGATGCGGCTGAGCAGGCAGGCGATGGCTTTGCCTACAGGGTCGGGAATCAGGTGGTGGTCTAGGTCTATGCCGTGGGCGTTGGGCAGGCCCGCCTCGCGGATTTTTACAATCTTGCCGGGGATGCCCACTACGGTGCAGCCCTCCGGCACATCTTCAATGACCACGGAGTTGGCGCCCACCCGGCTGTTATCCCCCAAGGTGATATCCCCCAGCACCTTGGCGCCTGCCCCCACCATCACGCCGTTGCCCAGGGTGGGGTGGCGTTTGCCTTTGGTCCAGCGGGTGCCGCCCAGGGTTGCACCGTGGTAGAGGGTAACGTCGTCGCCAATGATGGCGGTTTCGCCGATCACCACACAGGCGCCGTGATCGATAAAAAAGCGCGCACCAATGGCGGCGCCGGGGTGGATGTCCACATTGCTGAGCAGCCGCGCCACAAAGGACAGCCAGCGGGCGGCGTAGCGCCAACCGGCCAACCACAGGCGGTTGCTTAAGCGATGGACAATCACCGCATGCACACCTGGGTAGGTGGTGAGCACTTCAAATACACTGCGGGCCGCCGGGTCCCGTTGGAATACACAGGCTACGTCTTCTCGCCACTGGGCAAATAGGCCTTTGGATGACGGGGCGCCGGTAAGGGCGCCAGGCAGATTTACCGATGCGTTCATACCGGCGCTCCTAGTTGTGTAAGGGGGGTTGCCATTAAGCGGGTCAGGCTTTGGTAGAGGTATAACAGCTCGCTTGTGCCGGGGCTGCGCTTGGTGCGGGTGACTTGGTTGCGCACCTGTTGCAGCAGGGGGGTGATTTGCCAGTCCTCCAGCTCAATGCCCGCCTCTTGATAGGCCCGGCGCAGCATGTGTTTGCCGGAGTGTTTACCCAGCACCAACTGGTGGCTGCGGCCGAGTTCACTGGGGTCGAGGCCCTGGTAGTTGCGCGGGTCTTTCAGCAGGCCATCCACATGGATGCCCGCCTCGTGGGTGAACACGCCGGGGCCAACAATACTTTTTTGCCAGCCCACGGCTCGGCCCGAGGCGCGCTCCACCAGTTGCGACAGCGCAGGCACGCCCTTGCTGTCTACCCCTGTATCAATGCCGTGCAGGTGTTTAAGGGCCAGCACACATTCCTCTAAGGGCGCATTGCCCGCCCGTTCACCCAGGCCGTTAACGGTGGTATTGATGTGGGTAGCGCCGCCGGCAACGGCGGCGAGGGTATTGGCCGTGGCCAGGCCAAAATCGTCGTGGGCGTGCATCTCCAGCTCTAAATCGCAGCTTGCTCGCAGGCGGCTTATTTTGCTGTGCACACTGAAGGGCTCCATGATGCCCACTGTGTCGCCAAAGCGCAGGCGTGCGGCGCCGGCATCGCTGGCGGCATCCGCCACTTGCAGGATGAACTCCATATCCGCCCGGGAGGCATCTTCCATCCCCACACACACTTGATACCCCAGCATGCGGGCTTTGCGCACCATCTGGTTAATTTGCGTGAGCACCCAAGCGCGGTTGCGGCCTAGTTTGTGTTGGATTTGCTGGTCGGACACCGGGATGGATAGGTCCACCATATGCACTCCCAAACCCTGCACGGCGAGTAGATCCTCATCCCCCATGCGGCACCAGGCTAAGAGGTGCGCGGGCAGTTTCAAATCCACAATCGCTGCCATCACCTCCCGCTCTTCGGCCCCCATGGCGGGAATGCCGATCTCCAGCTCCGCCACACCAATGGCAGCAAGGCCCTGGGCGATGGCGAGTTTTTCCTCGGCACTAAACGACACCCCGGCGCTTTGCTCGCCGTCTCTGAGGGTGGTGTCGTCTATGACGATGCTGGCAGGTTGCTTGGGCATGGGGCGGTACTTAAGCAGGTGAGGGATGGATTAGGCGTACACAGGGGCAAAGGCTTGCTCGGGGTTTTCCAGCGGCCCGTCCACACCCCAGTAGGGGGAGAGCTTGCGCAGCTGGGCGATGATAGGCGGCACCACTTCAATCACCCGGTCCATCTCCGCCAGGGTGTTATAGCGGGAGAGGGAGAAGCGCACGGTGCCGTGGGCGGCGGTGTAGGGAATACCCATGGCGCGCATCACGTGAGAGGGCTCTAGGGAGCCTGAGGTACAGGCCGAACCGCTGGAGGCGGCGATGCCTGCTTTATTCAGCAGCATCAAAATGGCCTCACCTTCAATATATTCAAAGGCGATATTGAGGGTATTGGGTAGTCGGTTGTCCGGGTCCCCAGTGACAAAGGCATGGGGGATTGCCGCCAATAGGCCCGCTTGTAAATGATCGCGCATGGCGGCCACTTGGGTATTTTCATACTCCATATGTTGCAGGGCTAAATCCGCCGCCACGCCCAGGCCCACAATGCCGGCACTGTTTTCAGTGCCCGCTCTGCGGCCGCGCTCTTGGTGGCCACCGCGCAATAAAGGGCGAAAGCGCACGCCGCGTTTTAAATACAACACACCAACGCCTTTTGGCGCGTGTAATTTATGGCCGGACAAACTCAGCATATGAATGCTGGTGTCTTGCAAATTCATGGGAATTTTGCCCACTGCTTGCACCGCATCGGTGTGGAATAACACCCCGGCTGCATCGGCCATTTCCGCCATTTTAATCACGGGGAAATAGGTGCCGGTTTCATTATTGGCCCACATCACACTCACAATTGCGACTTTATCAGTGAGCAACTTGGTGTATTCATCCAAATTTAAGCGGCCTTTATTATCCACCGGCAATTTATGCACGGTGTAGCCTTCGGTGGCCAGGTAATCGCACAAATTTAAAATGGCCGGGTGCTCTACCACGGTGGTGATAATTTCCTTGCGCTCCGGCTGAGATTTAAGTGCCGATAAAATTGCAGTGGAGTCGGACTCAGTGCCGCAGGAGGTAAAAATAATTTCTGAATCGTGCTCGGCACCCAAGAGGTTTTGAATGCTTTTGCGCGCCTTTTTAATGGCGACACCTACTTTGTTGCCAAAATTATGCATGGAAGACGGGTTGCCAAATTGCTCGGTAAAAAAAGGCAACATGGCGTCAACAATAACCGGGTCCACCGCAGTGGTGGCGTTGTTATCCAAATAGATGTCGCTCATAACTTATGCTCCCACTTGCACTAAGGATTGGCGTTCGCTGTTGGGCACGACTTTAATAAACTCACCTAAGGCTTCAATAAGTTTTTGCTGAATACCGCCGAGGGTGGAAGCCGCTAATTGGCAGCCGCTACAAGCGCCAATTAAATTCACATACACGGTTTTACCCTCCACATCTACCAATTCCACATCGCCTTTATCGGCGCGTAAATTGGGGCGAATGGCCTCCAGCACTTCTTCGATTTTTAAAATGCGTTGCACAGCCGTAAGCGGCCCGGTTGCAGGTTTAACAGCAATAACGGGTTTGCTCTTGGTGGCAGCAGCCGCTTTTTTGCCCACCGCGCCGGGGGTAAATACTTCACCGCGTTCGGCCAGCATTTCTGAGAGGATTTTTTCAATGCCTTCATGGCAGGAAGAACAGCCACCACCGGCTTTGGTGTAGTTGGTCACTTCTTCCACCGTGGAGAGATTGTTTGCGCGGATGGTGTCTTTAATCATCACCTCATCCACCGCAAAACATTTGCAAATTAATGCGCCTTCAGCGTGATCATCGCTCCACTCCTCACCGCGATAATTGGCTACCGCCGCTTGTAAGGCTTCGCGGCCCATCACGGAGCAGTGCATTTTTTCAGGCGGCAGGCCATCTAAAAAGTCGGCGATATCTTGGTTGGAAATTAATAGCGCTTCGTCCAAGGTTTTGCCTTTTACCATTTCGGTTAAAGCAGATGATGACGCAATGGCCGATCCGCAACCGAAGGTTTGAAACCCAGCATCGAGAATAATTTCAGTTGCAGGGTCTACTTTGAGCGATAAACGCAGGGCGTCGCCGCAGCTGATGGAACCCACATCGCCCACTGCATTGGCCGCTTCCACGGCACCGGCGTTTTTGGGGTTGTAAAAATGTTCTTTCACTTTTTCAGAATAATCCCACATGGCATCGATGCTCCAAAATGTGATGGATGAGTGTTGAGGAAAATTAACAGCAGTTAATTCTGCTTCGTTCAATTAGCAGGCAAACGATTTTCCGCAACCGCAACTGGCTGTGGCATTAGGGTTTTCAAATTTAAAGCCGCTGCCTTCTAAACCGTCGAGAAAATCCACAGTGACATTTTCCAACAGGGGCACACTGGCAGGGTCAATCACCACGCGCACACCGGGAAAATCCACAATGGAATCGTCTTGTTCAACGGTTTCTTCCAATTTCATACCGTATTTAAGTCCGGAGCAGCCGCCGCCTTCGACTTTAATACGCAGGCCTACAATGGCTTTTTCAGAGGAATCAATAAAACGACGTACAGCGCCAACGGCACTTTCAGTAAGGTTGATCATGTGCGTTACTCCATTGAAAATGGGGCTAAATTTTTCAACTGCCCAGGGAATGCAGTTATTCAAGCCTGAAATTGCAAGCCACATGCCAGCGCCTAAAACTGCCGTTAAATGGTTATTTTTCAGTAGCTTGCAGCCTATAACCACAGGCTGCCTGTGTGTAGTAATTACAACTTGCTTGCGGGCTTGTCGCATTTGCTACAGAGGCAATTGGGGTGGTTTGTAGGGGGGGATGGCGCATTAACGGCAAGCGACTATTAGTAAATACGCAGCCGTGCCGCCCTTATGCTATTTATTCTTTTTAATGCAATGGAATTAAGTTGAGGCAATGACGTTGAGCTGAGGAGATATCATTAAGCTATAGCAACTGAATTAAGGAACCTCTGAAAAATGTAGGCGGCGAAGCGCTGGCTAGGCGAATTTGGCAAAAAAAGCGGACGACTGCAGGGA
>DAOQGS010000206.1:0-6317 GCA_035338675.1 Cellvibrionaceae bacterium | reverse complement strand
AGCAATTTTCCTGAGGAGCTGGTTGAACTTGAGCTGGACAGCGCCGCGACGGGCTTTCCTGACGAGCTTGAGGAACTGGAGGAACGATTGAGCGTGATAAACCCGCGACGGATTTTCTCTTGCTCGGTCAGGGTTGCGTCGTTTTGAGCAACACCATTATTGGAATTCTGTTGTGCCTGTCCGTCTGAAACCTTATCGCCACCACAGGCGGCCAGCAACGACGCGAACAGCACATTAGCCAAGGATAATTTTATGGGAAAGCGTTCGGTTATCAAATTCACTGTGTACACCCTACATCATCATGTAAATCAAGAGTCGACTTTGGATGACCAAGCACCGCGGGTCGTAAATAATTCATAGCATAGAAATTATCCACGACCGGGCTCTCCTCCCTCAGAAAACGTAAATTTACCGATAAAACATGAGTTTTGTGCGTTAAATCTCAAGCTGGTTTTCTAAATAATTCTTAAAAAAAACCAATCCACTGAAACCGGAATAAGGCTTATACCTAAATACACGAGGGTTCAACACAATTAGAACCGTAAGCAAGCGCACCCTATAGCCAAATTACGGGTATACACAGCATGACTACAGATTTGGTTATTTAGGTACTCGCTGGAACAAGATTCCCTGAAAAAAGCCTCTATCCTAAATAGCGACTTGTATGACTTACATAGGACTCGCACTGCCGCTCTTATACTGGAAAGTATTTCGACAGCGCGGATTTTGACCGCGGAATTATAACAAGGCTTACCACCTAAATTGCAACAAAGTTCACACAACCGCTGTTCATTAAATCATCAAATTGGCTGTATTCGTACTTTTTTACACATTTTGTGGAGCATATGGCAAAAGGCTTGGCACGCTTAAGTACCTGTTGGACTAAGTTGGATTGGTAGTAAACGTTGATAGGTAATCAATCGAGTGCAGGCCCTCAATAAGCTAAGACTCACTTACTATTTGCCTTCCACTTGCACTACATAAGGTGTAGAGAGTTTTTTCTCGGTTAGAGTTTGTTTCAACGCTTGCATTTCGTTTGCGTCAGCAATGGGCCCTATTAATACACGAAATATTTTTTTCCCCTCAACAGGCATTAACACAATCGGCAATTGTGTATAGCTGCGCAGTTTTTTTTGCAGTACAGCGGCGCCCTCCTGCGAGGCAAACGCCCCCACTTGTAAATACACGGGTGTAAATGCCGCAGGTTTAGCACTGGCGGTTTTTAAGGGCACTGCGGCAGGCGCCGCTGAAGCGGGTTTGCTCGCCGCAGGCTGCGCCACAGGTACACCCGTTTTTATCGGCGCAACTGCCGTGGTATTCGTTTTATTCACCTCAGGAGCTTTATTGTTATTGGCAACTCCGGCTAAAGCGCCGGTTAACTTTCCGCTAGTATCACTTTTCACCGCAGCAACCGGCAGTGGAGCAAAATCATTTAAATTAATCACATCCACACGCACCTTGGCAGTCCCGGCGCGGTGAAAATCTAATTTTTTAGCGGCCGTATAAGTAAGATCAATGACTCGATCTTCATGAAAAGGGCCGCGATCATTCACGCGCAGAATGACATTTTTATTATTGGCCAGATTAGTTACCCGCACATAACAGGGAATGGGGAGGGTTTTGTGGGCTGCCGTCATACCGAACATATTGTAAATTTCACCGTTGGACGTGCGCTCGCCGTGAAATTTTTTGCCATACCAGGACGCTAGGCCAATTTCAGAGTATTTGGCGGCGTTAAATTGAATGTAATAGGTTTTACCCAGCACCGTATAAGGCGAGACATTACCTGCAATGGTGCGATCTTCTTTTTTCGGTACCGCGTTGGGAATATTGCTTACATCTATATCAACATCCGGCCCCTGATCTTCCAGCAGGGAATAACGGCCCTTTTTTTTCGCCCCTTCACCAGGCGCGGTACTCTCTGCGGGTTTATGGGCGGTACCAACAGGTTTATGGCTAGAACAGGCCGCTGTAAACAATAATAAACACAGGCAGGCAAGGCCAATAAATGGTTTGGCTATTTTTAAACGGCCCAGTTGTGCAGCCATTTTTTGACGGCAAACGCCTTTGCGTGCCGCACATCTGATTACTGGGTTTAATACCCTAATATCGCCTAAAACCTGTACCACTGAACGTCCTCTTAAACTCAAAACTCCCACCTATTGAGGCCGAGCATCTTCGATTGCCTCACCCAATTGCCAGGCCGCCAGAGCATACATTTGGCTGCGGTTATAGCGCGTGATGACATAAAAGTTATTAAAGCCCAGCCAATATTCCCAACTGTTTTCCAACTGATAACTGAGCGCTTCCGCCGGTAAACTGCCGGGATAATCGCCAGTGAGCGGGCTGATGCCGAGGCTGCGCAACTCATTTAGGCTGCGGCTGGGCTTAGCTTTGGTATTGAGTAATTGCTCATTAAAACTGGCGGTTTTTTTCGCCAGGGTGAAAACCGGGGCCCTATACTGCCAACCATTGGCCTTAAAATAATTAGCCACGCTGGCGATGGCATCGCCTTTGTTGTTCCAAATATCAATCACACCATCGCCGTTATAATCCACCGCAAAATTGCGCACGCTGCTGGGCATAAATTGCCCGTATCCCATGGCACCTGCATAGGAGCCATTAAGGCTTAAGGGATCTTGTTGCTGTTGTTTGGTCAGCAATAAAAAGGCTTCGAGTTCTTTCACAAAAAAATCGGCCCGCGGCGGGTAATCAAACGCCAGGGTAGACAGTGCATCCAGCACGCGGTATTTACCCGTGTTGCGGCCATAACCGGTTTCCACACCTATAATGGCTACCACCATTTTGGCGCTCACCTGATATTTGCGTTCCACATCGCTCAAAATAGTTTGATTTTCCCGCCAGAACTGTACGCCCTGGGCAATACGCTCAGGGGTAATAAATATTTTGCGGTATTCGTACCAGGGTTTTACCTTTTCCGCCGGGCGGGCAATTGCATCTAAAATGCCCTGTTTTTTTTCCACCTTGGCAAATAGGCTGAGCAATTGTTTGCGGTTAAATTGGTGCTGATCCACCATTTTATCGATAAACGCCAAGGTGAGCGGATGCTGTGTATATTCCCCCAATGCAAAGCTGACTTGGCTTAATAATAAGCCCAACAAAAGCAACCCAATTTTCATGACCTGTATACCTTTTTATAGTGCGCGGCGGCTATCGTTAGCCACCGCCATTAATAAACCAAAACTCAACATCAATGTAATTAATGAAGTGCCACCTAAACTCACCATCGGCAGTGGCACCCCTACAATGGGCAATAGGCCAGATACCATGCCCATATTGACGAAGACATAAATTAAAAACGTCAATGAAATACTGCCGGCTAATATGCGCCCGAATGTTGAAGGCGCCCGCCAGGCGATCACCAAACCGCGCCCGATTACAAAGGCATAACAGGCCAATAAGGCCAGCACACCTTGGAGGCCAAATTCTTCCGCCAGCACGGCGATAATAAAATCCGTATGGCTTTCAGGCAGAAAATCCAACTGCGATTGAGTGCCTTTCATATAACCCTTGCCCTCTAAACCGCCGGAGCCGATGGCGGTTTTTGATTGCAGAATATTCCAACCCGCGCCCCATTTATCGGCTTCCGGGTCGATGAGGGTGAGCACGCGTTTTTTCTGATAATCGTGCATCACATAATTCCACATGGGCCAGGCTGCTGCGGCCACCACCGCCAAGGTGAGCACTATATAACGCCAGCGCAAACCGGCTAAAAACAAGCCGATAACACCCGACATCACCACTAAAATTGCGGTGCCTAAATCCGGCTGTTTCAAAATTAATGCGCTGGGCACCAGAATGATGATCATGCACACCACTACATGCATAAATTTAGGCGGTAAATGGCGCTGGGAAAAATACGCGGCCACCGTTAAAGGCACCGCAATTTTTAATATTTCAGCGGGCTGAAAGCGGGTAAAGCCCAAACTAATCCAGCGCTGGGCGCCCTTGGCGCCCACCCCTATTACCAGCGTTAATACCAGCAGTACCACGCCAAAACAATACAACCAAACGGCCCAGCGCTCTAAAAAGCCGAGGCGAATTTGCCCCACTGCCAACAATACGCCGTAGGACAAAACAAAAAATATCGCCTGCCGCTCGGCCATGGCCGTGGAGTGCCCAGAGGCAGAATACAAAACGGTAATGCCAAAACTACTGATTAATAACAGCCCAAATAACAGCCAAAAATCAATTTTAATTAAACCTGCGCGAATATTTTTTTTGCCAAACGCTTCGGTATTTTCCGGCAGGCGGCGAACAAAATCGGGGCCGAGGGATTTCATGGGGTCACCTGTGCAGGAGCCGAAGGGGTGCCACTATCGGGCGGGGGCGTTTTTTTAGCGGCCTGTTTGGCGAAATAGGCATCGAATAAGGTCCGCGCAATGGGGGCTGCAGCGGAGGAGCCGTGTTCACCATTTTCAACAATCACCGCCAGGGCAATTTGCGGGTGATAGGCCGGAGCAAAGGCGATAAATAGGGCGTGGTCGCGGTTGTTAGCGCGCACCTTATTGCGGTCATAGCGCTCGTTTTGGGCAATTCCCACCACCTGGGCGGTACCGGTTTTAGCGGCGATTTTATAGGTTAAACCGGCGGCAATACCCTTGGCTGTACCCTGGGGTGAATGCACCACGTCGGTCATGGCGTTGATGACATAATCCCAATAGGAGGGGCGCGCGTTGTAGCGGCTAAGAATTTGCGGCGGCACAGGTGTATCGCCAATTTGTTTCACCAACTGGGGTTTGCGGTGGATGCCCCTGGAGGCGAGGGTTGCAGTCATCACCGCCAATTGCATGGGGGTCGCCTGCACATAACCCTGGCCGATACTGGTATTTAAACTATCCCCTGGGAACCAGCCGAGTTTTTTCTTGGATTTTTTCCACTCTTTCGACGGCCAATTACCGCCGCGCTCGTTGGGCATATCAATGCCGGTTTTTTCCCCTAAGCCAAAGGCCTCTCCCACCGGATGCATAAGATCAATGCCCATATTGGCGGCCAGGCTGTAAAAAAATGTATCGCAGGATTCGGTAATCGCCTGGCGCAAATCCACCGAGCCGCCGTGGCCACCTTTTTTCCAGTCGCGGTATTGATGGCTATCTTTTGGCAGGGTATAAAAACCCGGATCATAAATGCGCGTGCCGGTGGTGATCACGCCTGATTCCAGGCCGCCTAAACCCAACATGGGTTTTAAGGTGGAGCCAGGTGGATATAACCCTTGCAAGCTGCGGTTGTAGAGTGGCATTAAAGGAGAAGTATTTAATTCTTTATAATCCGCCGCGCTAATGCCGGTTACAAATAAATTCGGGTCGTAACTGGGTGTACTTACCATGGCTAAGACACCGCCGGTTTCCACATCCAGCGCCACCAGAGCGCCGCGATTATCACCCAGGGCTGCGGTGGCAACTTTTTGTAAATCCAAATCCAAATACAGGTGTAAATCCTTGCCTGAAATGGGATTGTTTAAATCCAATACCCGCAACATACGCCCGTGGGCATTGGTTTCCACGTGGCGGGCACCCACCTCACCTAATAATTCGTCTTCGTAGGCTTTTTCCACACCGACTTTACCGATGCTGACGGAGCCTGCATAGCGGCGCACCTGGTCTTCATCGAAACTGGTGAGATCGTTCATGCTGATGCGGCCCACATAACCTACGGTGTGGGCAAATAAATCGGCGTAAGGGTAATAACGAACAAATTGAGCTTCCACTTCAACGCCTTCTAAGCGAAATTCGTTAATAGCGATGGTGGCAATTTCCGCTTCCGTTAACCGAAAACGCAGGGGAATAGGCTCGTAGGGCCTGCGCGGCTGGCGCAACAATTTATAGTATTCGTCGATATCCGCATCGCTGATGGGAATAAGACTTTTGAGTAACTCTAAGGTGGCGTCTAAATCGGCAATGCGCTCTTTTACTAAGGTGAGCATAAAACTCGGCCGGTTATCCGCCAGCACGCGATTATCCGTATCGTAAATTAACCCGCGCGTAGGCGGCACCGGCTGAATTTGAATGCGGTTTTGCTCGGCTTTGGTTAAAAAATCCTCGTAGTGCACTACCTGCAGAAAATAATAGCGGGCAATTAAACCGGCAAATAAACTCAAGCCTAAAACAGCGGCAAATAACAGCCGAAACCGAAAGCTGCGCACTTCAGAAAAATGATTTTTAAATGTGCGGTATTCACCGGGCTTGGCGGCAAAGGGCATGAAATTCCTGCAAAAACCTGCGCGTTATTTGTGGTAGGGGTGATTTATTAAAATACTGTGGGCGCGGTATAACTGCTCCACCCACACAATGCGCACC
>DAOQGS010000205.1:0-6319 GCA_035338675.1 Cellvibrionaceae bacterium | reverse complement strand
GAGAAATTGGCCCTGCGGGCGGTTTCGCCCACCACCAATACAAACACCACCGGTTTATTGGCGGCCTGCCAGAGGGGGCCTAAGCGGGCATCGCTGCCAATGACCTGCACGGGTTCGCCGGTGGTTTTGGTTTTGTCGGCCACAAAACCATACAGGGAATAAACAAAACTGGAGGGGATAATAAGGTGTTTTAAATCGCGATTATTGCGAAACAGCGATGCATAGTCTTTGTAAAAAATTCCTGCTACAGCG
The DNA here is from genome assembly GCA_035338675.1 of Cellvibrionaceae bacterium. Lineage (GTDB taxonomy): Bacteria > Pseudomonadota > Gammaproteobacteria > Pseudomonadales > Cellvibrionaceae > CAMCXE01. The sequence continues at coordinate 6,067 of DAOQGS010000205.1, read as the reverse complement.
GCAATCAGCACCACCGACAATAAAAAACCGCCGCCATAGTGTAGGGCCTGCTTTTTAATGGGGGCAGGTTTGATTGGCCATAGGCTAATTATTGTTGCAGGCAACAGGCCGAACAGGGCAATCCACAGCACCATTTTAAGATTAAATAATCCGTAGGCCTCGCGATAATCCGTGGCGAGAATATTTTGAATCATGGTTTTATCGTACAGCACGTGGTACTGCACCTGGTAATAACTGGCTGCGGCGCTACATACCAGGGCGATAATTAACCAAATTTTCTGCAGACGGCCCAGGGCCAATAGGTGGCACACGCCGTGGGCTATGGCGAATATCAGTACCAGGGCCGAGAGGCAAAAGGGTATTTCATCAAGGGTAAGGGGGCTTAGCAGTTGCAGCAGTTTTTGCCACAAAGCCCAGTTGGCAAATAGCGTAATAAATACAGCGCAATAAATAGTAAGACGAGGGCGGGAAATGGGGGGAAGTGTCATTGAGCCTTCTGCGAATAAGAATGTTTTTCAATGGGAAATGTTTGCCCGCTGCAATGGCTGTAACTATTGGCGGGTGAAACTGGGGTGGCACTTTACAGGCAGTTTAGGATAGACGCTAGCTACTCTGGCTGCGGCTGGCGCAGGTTAGGCTTGCGGCTATAATCCTTCATGCGCTGCTCGTTACGTAAACGGTTAAGTGTGCGGCCTAAGCTGATCGGGGCAAGGCAGGGCAATTAGACCAAACCTACTAAACCAAAACAAAACTACGAATAAGCCCAGTAAATTAATTACGATTATTTACCGCTAGCGGTTTTACCCTTGTGTAAATAGGTCGCGCACGAGACTAGCCAGACCGCGCCCCGTGGCAAATGTTCACCGCCATATGGAAAGAATCGCTGGGTATAGCCAGGCTTTTTATAGTGGCCTGTTTTTAGGATGTATTCATCTTGCTACAAGTCCTTTGTGCAGGGCTGCGATTGAATGGCCTAATAGCGCTACCAGAATGAGGTGAATTTTCGCGCTCGGTTTTATCAGGAGAATATAAAAATTAATTAGGTGGATAATGACCGTGCAATCAAGAACACAAAAAGCTGTTGTGCTGGCCATAGCGCTTGTTGCGCTTGGGCTGATGTTCAGCGGTTTGGTTGCGCTGCAATTTCATTTGGCTAACGAGAGACAATTGCAGCGCCACCTGCAGGAAGATGCACAAAAAGAAGTGGCTAAGGTTGAGCTGCGCCTTGCCAGCTACCGCCAAGCGCTCTACAACGCCCGCAGTTTTGTGCTCGCCCACAATGGCCACCCCAGCCCGCAAGCGTTTGCGCAGTATGTATCGTTTATTAATTTAGCCGAAGAATTCCCCGGTATGCGCGGCATAGGTGTGATCGACCGCATCAAGCCCGCCGATGAGCAAGCCTTTATTGAGCGCATGCATCAAGAGGGTTTGGATACCTTTAACCTGCGTTTTATAAAACCCCATGACGGCGACCGTTATGTTATTCGTTTGATTGAGCCGATTATTAATAACCGTCAAGCGCGGGGGCTCGACACCGCTTCTGAAGAATTGCGGCGGGATGCCGCTGAGCGGGCCTATGTGCGCAATACGCCGCAATTAACTGGGCCCATAACGCTTATGCAGGCGCAGGATAAGGTTACCCAAGCCTTTTTGTTTTTTTTGCCGGTGTTTGCCGATTGGCAAATACCTAGCAATGAAGCCGACCGCGCGCGCCTGCATATTGGCTGGGTATACGAACCTTTGGTGATGCAGGAAATATTGCGCGGCGCACATTTTAATGATGATCTTTTTCATTATGTGATCTCGGATATTACCACTGACAATCACCAACGCATTTATGCGTGTGAGGATTATATCGAGCTTAAGTCGATTGCTGCGGTGGTATTGCAAAGCGAAATATTCGGCCGCCAGTGGCAATTTGCCATCACGCCGACGGAAAAATACCTGCGCCAATTGGATTTAACCGAGCCTAAGTTGGTATTTATAAGCGGAATGCTCGCAACTTTGCTATTGGCTTTTTTGGCAGCGATTTTACATATCAATCTGGCTCAAAGGCGCCATACTCAAGCGCAAAACGCCCGCTTGGCAGCGCTGATCGAGGGGACGGCCGATGCGATTATTGAGGTGAATTTAAGCGGCACCATAGAACAGTGGAACCGAGGCGCTGAGGCTATGTTTGGCTTTTCAAGCCTGGAAGCGGTTGGCCAGCCCTTAACCCAACTGATTGTGCCCGAGGCGCAGCGCCCGCAAGCGGAAAATGAATTAATGGCTGCCATCGAGCAGCGCACCAAAACCGATGCCCTGGCCCAGCGCTGCACAGGGCAGGGCGCATTATTGGATGTATTAGTTTATACGGCGCCACTACTGGGCGAGCAGAATAAGGTAATTGGCGCTGCGACGATTATTCGCGATATGAGTAAATTGCGTGCGGCGGAGCGGGAATTAAAAGAATTAAATGCCCACTTGGAAACCCGCGTTGCCCTGCGCACCGCGCAGGTGGTACAGGCCCGCGATGAGTTGGAATCCTTAGTTAACGCCTTGCCTTATGCGGTATTGGCCGTCAGCGCGGATGGCCGCATCTATAAAGCCAACCAAAAAAGCCGCGAGCGTTTTGCCTCTTCTGGGCATAATTTACTGGGGGAGCGTTTGGCGGAAGTAGTACCGGCTGAATATTATGCGCAAATCGCGCCCTGGCTGTTTTATCTGCCCGAGGGGCAGGTGAATTCCGGGCAATATTCCTATTTGCAGGAGCAGGGCTTGGCCCATTATCAATGGATATTGATTCCGGCCATTTCGCAACATACTTATAAAGGCTTTTATTTTGTTGAGCAGGATGTGTCGATACTTAAAAATAATAAAATTAAATTGGCCGCCACCTTGGCTGAACAGGAAGCTCTATTAAAAAGTATCAATACACAATTTTTGCTGTCTATTACTGATCAAGGCGGCATGATCCAAAGTGTTAACGAACCTTTCTGCCAGTTTAGCGGCTATAGGCCGGAGGAATTAATTGGCAAAAGCCACAGCATTATGAAATCGGGCCTACACAGCAAAGACTTTTGGGGCCAGGTATGGCAGCAAATATTAAGTGGCGAGCCCTGGCGGGGTGAGGTGTGTAACCGGCATAGAAATGGCGATTTTTATTGGTTTGATACGGTGATTGCACCCATACGTGGCGCGGACGGAAAAATTGAGCGTTTTATGGCGCTACGCAGCGATATTAGCGCCCGCAAAGACGCCGAAGCGGCCCGCAATCGCATCTCACAATTGTTAACCAGCGTTTTAAATGCTGCGAGTGAAGTTGGCATTATTGCCACCGATCTAAACGGCTTAATTACGGTGTTTAATCGCGGTGCGGAGCGTTTGTTAGGCTATAGCGCCGAGGAGATGATCGATAAATTAACCCCTGCGGCTTTTCATGTGCCGGACGAAGTAAATGCGCGCAGCGAGGAATTATCCTTGCAGTACGCCGAACCCATAGCAGGCTTTGATACTTTTATTTATGTACCACGCAAAATGGAAGCGGAGACGCGGCAGTGGACCTATGTGCGCAAGGATAAAACCGAAATCCCGGTTATGTTAACGGTGACCTCTATTCGCAATGCCGAGGGCGTTATTGAAGGTTATTTAGGTATTGCCATGGATATCAGCGAGCAGTTGGCAGCGGCGGCGCAGGTGGCGGCAGTTACCGAGCAATTATTACAAGCCGCCTCCGTGGCTAATTTAGGTATTTGGACTTGGGTACTGAGCAGCAATGAACTGCATTGGAATGAACAAATGTTTGCACTGTACCAGCAGGACCCGGCTTTGCAGCTGTCTGGGCAATTAAACTACCAACACTGGGCTGAGCGTTTGGTGCCGGAGGATTTAATCCTCGCACAAAATGCGCTGCAGGCGGCTATTAACGGCGAGGCTGAATACGATTTAATTTTACGCTTAAATTTGCCTGATGGTGCGCTGCGTTATATTAAAGCCCAGGGCCGTGTAAGCCGCGACAAACATGGCGCGCCGGTATCCATTACGGGAATTAATATCGATATTACGGAGTTGTATTTGCACGAGGAAGAGCTGCGCAAGGCGCGGGATTTGGCGCAGGAGGCGAGCCGGGCCAAATCACAGTTTCTGGCTAATATCAGCCACGAAATTCGCACGCCCATGAATGCGGTGTTGGGTATGTTGCAACTGCTGCAAACCACGGTGTTAACCGAGCGGCAACAGGAATACAGCCACAATGCCATAGGGGCCGCCCGCTCGCTGCTGGGATTATTAAATGATGTGTTGGATTTTTCTAAAATTGAGGCGGGTAAATTACAGCTGGATGCCCATGAATTTTCCCTTGAGCATTTATTGCATGATGTGGCTATTGTGCTCACCGGTATTCAGGGCAATAAACGCCAAGTGGAAGTTTTGTTTGATATAGGCCGGGATATCCCCCGGTATTTAATTGCGGATAAGCTGCGCCTGCAGCAAATTTTAATTAATTTAACCAGCAACGCACTGAAATTTACCGAGCAGGGCTGTGTAAAACTGAGTATTAAATTGCTCAAGGAAGATGCCCAGCAGGTGCGCTTAGAGGTGCGGGTGGAAGATACAGGCATAGGTATCGCGCCTGAGCACCAACAAAAAATCTTTGATGGTTTTACCCAGGCAGAGGCTTCCACCACCCGCCGGTTTGGCGGTACGGGGCTGGGGTTGGTGATTTGCCAGCGCCTGTTAACACTCATGCAGTGCCAATTAAATCTTTCCAGTACACAAGGAGTGGGCAGCCAATTTTGGTTTGAGGTGCAACTGCCTATTGGCACTACACACGCGGCGCAGGGCCTTGATGTGTTTTATCAGCAGGTATTATTAATTGAGGATAATACTTACGCCCGCGCCTTAGTGGCCGAGCAATTGACGGCTTGGTCTGGGCAGGTGCAGGCAGTGGCAAATGTGGATGAGGCCGCGCCATTTATTTCGCAATTGGAAAATAACGCCTTTGACCTTGTGGTAGTGGATTGGCGCCTCGCACAAGAAAATGGTTTAGCCGCTGTAGAGGCCTTAGCGCAACAGGTATCGGCACCCTTACCGCCGGTAGTATTTATGGCGACTACGGACGATAAAGAACTATTAATGCAGCGCTGCGCCCAACACTCATTTGCGCCCGCCGGGATTATGTTAAAACCCATTATTGCCTGGCACTGGCAACATTTATGGGCCGCAATGGCCAGTGCGACACCGGTGAAAACCATTGCGGCACAGCCTGCGCCTAATAATTATGTATTGCAGGGTTTAACTCTATTAGTGGTGGAGGACAATGAATTAAATCGCCAAGTGGCCTACGGTTTATTAACGCACTTAGGTGCGCAGGTGGATTTAGCCAACAGCGGATTAGAGGCGGTGGATAAATTAATTGGGCAACAGGCTGGGTATGATTTGGTATTTATGGATATGCAAATGCCCGACATGGATGGTTTGCAGGCTACACGCCGGTTGCGCCAAGAGGCGCGCTTACAGGCCTTGCCTATTGTAGCTATGACAGCGAATGTAAGCCCGGCTGATGTCGCTGCCTGTTTGGATGCGGGTATGAATGATCATGTGGGCAAACCGCTGGATATTGAGCATATTCTGGCGGTTATGGGCCGCTATGTGGCCCTGGCCGACACCGCAGGCCCTGCAACAAAACCGCCGCTCGCGGCGCAATCGCAGGTGGAGGCCATTACCGAATCCTGGCCGAATATTCTCGCGCGGTTTGGCCAAAATACAAAATTACTCAGCCGCGTGCGCGATCGTTTTGCCGCAGAATTAACCGAGCAATTAACACAATTGCGCGCGGCGTTGGATACTCAGGAAAAAACCGACCAGGCGAGAGTATTTCACAGTATTAAAGGTGTGGCGGCCACAGTCGGCGCGTGTAAATTGGCAAAATGGTGTGCCGAGCAGGAAAAAATTATTAAAAGTGGTACAGCCTGTGACGCTCATCAGCTAGCGCAATTAACACAGCTGTGTGATGAGGCGACTGCCGCTATAGCACAGCCATTTACCGAGCATTTACCCTAGGGAACCTCTGAAAAATTACCTTACTCGC
>DAOQGS010000204.1:0-6325 GCA_035338675.1 Cellvibrionaceae bacterium | reverse complement strand
GTCAGCAGCCAGGCAATAAATGCTGTCGTTCTCACAGGAAGCAGTAGGAGATTTTTATGTTAATTTTAACCCGTCGTATTGGTGAAACCCTGATGGTTGGTGATGAAGTTACCGTGACCGTTTTGGGTGTGAAAGGAAACCAGGTTCGTATTGGTGTGAATGCACCGAAAGAAATCGCCGTTCACCGTGAAGAAATCTATCAACGTATTCAACGCGAAAAACAAGATCAAACTGACCCGGGCAACCGCTAGTCTTTTTGAATCCGCTGGGGTTCTCGTCCGTAAGTTATGGGAATAATTGAATATTTTTAAAAATATTTGCTTATTAAACTTTAACTTCTGGAAATATGTTGGTATTATGCCGCCCGCCGAAGGATGCAGGGTAACTTGCAAACCGAGGCGGAACGCTTTTATTTGAGGTGCGACGCTTTAAATAAGTGTAGCGTTAATTAATTACAGTATTTTGACTGTATTTCCGGAGAGGTGGCCGAGAGGCCGAAGGCGCTCCCCTGCTAAGGGAGTATACCTCAAAAGGGTATCGAGGGTTCGAATCCCTCCCTCTCCGCCATTCTTTATATCTCCGTCTCTATCCGTCTTTTATTTACCCCTCTTTTATTAATCTTTACGTATTGCTTTTCCGCTTAGGTGGCTGTCAATTTCCCGCTATTACCATAGGATTTTGTATTTAAAATTCCTGTTCTGCTGAGTGCATTTATTCTTGGTGTGAGTTCTTTTTAGAGTGCGCGATAATCGTTTTCACCGTCAGCAGTGTGTTATCGATACTTGACGTCATCGATACTTGGCGTCTTTCTCAATCTCAATATATTTCAATGTAAGGAACCTCTGATCAAGTTCAGGGGCGCGAGCGCTGTTGGGAGGTAAATGTGTGTTTGCACAATATTCACGAATTCATGTTTATTCAAAGCATCCGTTACAGATATATTTGCCCGCTGAATAAGCATTTGGTCAGCAGAAACCTAAGGCGTTATGAATACATACATTGCACTTGCTCCCTTGAGTGGATTTTCGCTGTGGGCGTTTTATGTGGCGAAAACACCTAGCCGTGCATGGAGGCTACTATTCATTATTGTCTTGGCTGGTTATATCTTTTGGCTTAGGTTTAGGATGCAAGACCTCATCATCCCTGTGTTGGTCGCCGCTGGCTGTTTATTGGTGGTGTGCCTTGCAGAGTTTACCCGCTTGGTCTCAAGAGGCGTTCTGCAAGGCCACGGGCGGTTTTCAAAATACCTTAGCAAGATACCGAGTCGCTATTTGCTGGTGATTACAGCAATACTCTGGAGCGCCGGAATCTTACTGATATTTGCGGTGGGTTTGCATGTGTTACCCGGCGGTGAATCCTGGCAATTATCGCCGCCAGTGCGTTTAGGGATTGCACAGGTCGATTGGATTTGGCGAGTCAAATTATTTAATGCGCTCCTAGGCATTGGTTTAATTATTTTATTTTACAAGCCCAAGTCCATAACCCTACAGGGCGTTGCCACGCTTGTCGCGGTATGCACCACGGTATTTCTATTGGCCTTGATCGTTGGAGCTTGGCAAAACACCTGGCGTTGGGACCCCAAAATACCCAGCGTATGGCCGTGGTGTTGCCTGTTAATGCTTAGTTTTACAGCAATTCCTGAAGAGGCATTTTTTCGTTATTGCATTCAGGCTCCCTTGTATCAGTGCGTCGGTGGGCTAAGTTTGTTTATAACAGCGTTATTATTTGGTTTCGCTCATTTTAGTGGAGGATTTATTTATGCAGCAGTTGCCGCCCTGGCGGGCCTAGGTTATGCCTATATTTGGCACAGATTTCAAGACGTGCTGCTGTGTAGTATTTGCCATTGGCTGGTCAACATGTTGCATTTTTCTTTACTGACATATCCCTACTGATTCATAGTGTCTTTACTAACCCGGCGGCTGTGATGCACTTCGGAGTTGAATCTGCCGGGTTAATAAGTGCCGTTTATCAGAGGTACGCGGCGCATTTTAAATAGGGGTTGTACTGATCAGCGAGGTTTATTGCAGGGTGGGAGCCGACAATCTTTGATAATTGTTTTACTTTTTATCGGCTTGGACATATTAATCGGATGGAGATTAATGTGATGTCCATTAAAAATGGCTTTGCGAGGCTCTGAAAATGTTTGTAAGCGCGGATATCAGTTGCCGGGCACAAAGTGTAATTGGGCACAATAAGCACGGCTTCAGCCTGTGTGCGAACATCCAAAATTAAGTGCTTGGATTATCCTCTAGGGCGTATCAGCTGCTAGACTCATGGTTGCCTAGACGTTGCACGAGCTAACTTAGCTTAAGGGAAACTCCGGAAATCCATTTTTTGCGCCCTCACCTCGTTGTTTTCGTGCTCAGTCGGTCATTTGTACGGCATAGACTCCCTCCTTCCGCGAGAAAATACCTAGCGAGCATCACGAAAATTGAATGTCCGGAGGCGCCCTTAAACATTACCGGCGATAGTGATGGGGGCGAATAGCGTTTAGGATGGTAGCCTCATAGTAATTAGTGTATTAAGAGCCATCGCCGTCAGCAATCCGCGTTGGCGCTGAATATGCCCAGTGCGCCTGGGGAAACTCTAATTGAGTAGGGGTTTATTTTAACCCGGCGGCATTTAGTGCTGGGTTAATACTGGCGGCGGATGCCGCACAGGCGGCGCAAGTCGCCGCGAGCTGCGCTAAAACAAGAAAATCCACGTATTTTTGCAAGTTTTAGCGCAGCGTAGGAAAAATAGATCAGGACGATCTATTTTTCCGCCGGGTTAATAAATACGACAACTAAAACCGAATATGAGGCAGTCATGGGATTAAAACAAAAGGTTGTGGGTATTACTCTGGCGTGGTTGAGCTGCGCAATGGCTTATGGGCAGGGCTACGTTGTTACCGACAACGGGGCTCTTGCCGTTAAAGGCACGCAGATAATTAATTCTAAAGGCAAGCCGATTGCCCTGGCTGGGCCGAGTTTTTTTTGGAGTAATAACGGTTGGGGCGCTGAAGGTTTTTTTAATGCAAAAACGGTGGCTTGGGCCAAAAATAATTGGCAGGCCACTATTGTGCGCGCCGTGGTGGGCGTGGAGGGCCCTGGAGGCTATTTGGAGTCTCCGGATGCAAATAAACGGCGCGCCTACGATGTAATTGACGCTGCCATCGCTGAAGATATGTATGTATTAGTGGATTGGCACGATCACCATGGCGAGCAGCACACGGCCGAGGCGGTTCAATTCTTTGTTGAGGTGGCCAAAAAATATGGCGCTTACCCAAATGTAATTTATGAAATTTACAATGAGCCTAAAGAGGTGAGCTGGGTAAAACAGGTAAAACCCTATGCACAAACGTTAATAAAAGCTATCCGCGCCGAAGACCCGGATAATTTAATTGCAGTGGGTACGCCGCGCTGGTCGCAAGATGTTGATGAGGTGGCTAAGGCGCCTTTAACGGGGGTTAGTAATATTGTGTACAGTTTGCATTTTTATGCCGGTACACACCACCAAGCCCTGCGGGACAAGGCGCAAAAGGCATTGGATAAGGGCATTGCACTGATGGTGACTGAGTGGGGCACGGTGAATGCGGACGGCAAAGGCGCAGCCAATGCGCGCGAAACTCAGCTGTGGATGGAGTTTTTGCGCAAACACACATTGAGCCATTGCAATTGGGCGCTTTCAGCTAAAAACGAAGGTGCGTCTATTTTTAATACCGATGTTAAACCGGCAGATAATTATACCGACGCTCAATTAACACCCTCTGGCCTTTTGGCCCGTGAATGGGTGCGCTCATGGCGCGAGTTGGCGCGGTAAATAAAGGCTTATCCATGCGGGAAAAGCCCGCATTGCAGCGTGTTGGGACAAACTCGTGTCTTTTAACCTAAAAAAAACGCAGTAGAGTTCAACTGCGTTTTTTAGGTTTAAAAAACATTCACCAGTGGGTTATTGAATATCTTCTGCCAAAAAACCACCTGACTGATGGGCCCACAAATGGGCGTATAGGCCGCCGCGTTGAATGAGTTCGTCGTGGCTGCCTTGTTCGATTATCTTGCCATTATCAAGCACAATTAAACGATCCATAGCGGCAATGGTCGATAGCCTATGAGCTATGGCGAGCACGGTTTTGCCCTCCATCAATAGCATTAAATTTTCTTGTATCGCCGCTTCTACTTCGCTGTCGAGGGCTGAGGTGGCTTCGTCGAGAATTAAAATCGGTGCATTTTTTAGCAGCACCCGTGCTATGGCTAGACGCTGGCGCTGGCCGCCGGAGAGCTTAACGCCGCGCTCACCTACATGGGCATCAAAACCTGTACGGCCCTTGCCATCGACTAATTCCACAATAAAGTCTTCTGCCCGTGCCTGTTGGGCGGCGTGAATTAATTCTGCGTCGCTTGCATCGGGTTTGCCGTAGATAATATTTTCCCGCACAGAGCGGTGTAGCAACGAGGTGTCTTGTGTAACCATGCCGATGTTGGCGCGCAGGCTTTCTTGGCTGACCTCTTTAATATTTTGCCCATCAATTAATATGGCGCCGGATTTTACGTCGTAAAAGCGCAATAACAAATTCACCAAGGTTGATTTGCCAGCGCCGGAGCGGCCGACAAAACCCACTTTTTCACCCGGCTGAATGTGCAGGTTTAAATGGTCAATTACATTGTTGGATTTACCGTAATCAAAACAAACGTCGTTAAAGGTAATGGCGCCTCGGGTTAAGCTCAGGCGCTGTGCATGGGGAGCATCTTTTAATTGTTGCGGGCGGGCGATACTGCTGATGCCGTCGTATACCGTGCCGATATTTTCAAACAGGCCGGAGACTTCCCACATAATCCATTGGCTCATGCCGTACAGCCGCAATACAACCCCTATGGCGGCGGCAATGGCGCCGGTACTGAGAGCCTGTTGTTGCCACAGGAATATGGAGAGGGCCGAAGTTGAAAAAATAAGTAGGGCATTAATAATCCATACGCTGGTGCTAAATAAAGTCACCAGGCGCATTTGTGGATGTACAGTAGTTAAAAATTGTTGCATACCGTCCAGGGCGTATTCGGCTTCCCGGCGGTGGTGAGAAAATAATTTTACCGTGGGCATATTGGTGTAGGTATCCACTATGCGCCCGGTCATTTCGCTGCGGGCATCAGCCTGAATACTGGCAGCCTGGGTAAGCCTGGGAATAAAAAAAGCCAAGCAGCCGATATAGGCAATTAACCAGGCTAAAAAGGGTAGGCTCAGGCGCCAATCCAGCGCGAAGGTCATGGCCAGAATGCCGCTGAAAAATACTACGACATATAAAAACACATCTAATATTTTTAGGATGGTTTCCCGCACCGCCAAAGCGGTTTGCATTAATTTAGTCGCGATGCGCCCGGCAAATTCATCCTGGTAAAAACTCACACTCTGCCCCAGTAAATACTGGTGAATGCGCCAGCGGATTAACATGGGGTAGTTGCCCAAGAGGCTTTGATGGACCAATAAGCCGCGCAGATACACCGCAATCGGTAAGCCTATAAGAATTAATAGTGCCATAAGGCTTAATTCGTGGCCTGCCTGTTGCCAGAGGGTTTGCGGTGTGTGTTGATTGAGTTTATCCACCAATGTGCCTAAAAAATGAAATAGGCTCACCTCAATAGCGGAGACGGCTGCGGTGGTGATGGCCATGGCGATAAGAATGGGCCATATGCCTTTGGAGTAATGGGCGCAAAATGCCCACAGCCCTTGGGGCGGTTCAGTGATGGGCACAGATTTAAAAGGGTCGATAAGATTTTCGAATAATCGAAACATAGAGGAGGGTTATTTCATCTGTAAGAGAAAGGTAACAGGCCCATCATTAATTAATGCAACCTGCATATCAGCGCCGAATTTCCCGGTTTGCGTCGCGGCCCAACGACTTTGCACCAGAGTTACAAATTCATTGAATAAAAGCTCGGCCTGGGCCGGTGGGGCGGCGCTGGAAAATCCTGGCCGCAGGCCTTTGTCGGTATCGGCGGCGAGGGTAAACTGTGATACCAGCAGAAGGCCGCCGTGTACTTCCTGTACGTTTAGATTCATTTTTCCCTCGGCATCATTAAATACCCGATAGGCCAATAATTTGTTGGCCATTTTGGTAAGGGTTTGCGCAGTGTCAGTAGGTTCAATGCCCACCAAGGCCAATAGGCCTTGGTTGATGCGGCCAATTTCGCTCCCTGCAACCGACACCGATGCGCTGGACACCCGTTGAATTAACACCCGCATAGTTAAGGAACCTCTGAAAAACTACCTTACGCGCTCTGGCGTCGTTGAATTTGCCAAAAAATGCTCATTTACTGCGTGTAAACTCGGCAATTGCTCCTGCATTGCTCTA
>DAOQGS010000203.1:0-6331 GCA_035338675.1 Cellvibrionaceae bacterium | reverse complement strand
CGCGACCCGGTGGAAGTATTGGATGAAATTGAGACGGTGCTCAAAATCGCCGCCGCGCCGATGACTTGGCCCATCGGCATGGGCAAAGAATTTAAAGGCGTGTACAACCTCTATACCGATACATTTCATTTGTACACCCAGGGGCAGGGCCACACCATACCCGACGATATTCAAATTAAAGGCATTAATAGCCCTGAGGCGCGCAAACTGTTGGGCGCTTACGTGGATGATGTGCAAGCGGAACTTGAATTGGTGCGCGGCGCCACGCACTTATTTAATTTAGAGGATTATTTAGCGGGCAAACTCACGCCGGTATTTTTTGGTACTGCGCTGGGTAATTTTGGCGTGCGGGAAATGCTCGACGGCTTTGTGGAATGGGCGCCGCCGCCGCAGGCGCGGGCCAGTGATGTGCGCCCGGTGCAGCCGCATGAGCCTGCCTTTTCCGGGTTTGTATTTAAAATTCAAGCCAATATGGACCCGAAACACCGCGACCGCATCGCCTTTATGCGGGTGGTATCTGGCAGTTATACCCAAGGCATGAAAATGCAGCATGTGCGCTTGAAAAAAGACGTGCGCATCAGCGATGCAGTGACCTTTTTAGCCGGTGATCGCAATACGGTGGAAGAGGCCATTGCGGGCGATATTATCGGTTTGCACAACCACGGCACCATTCAAATTGGCGATGCGTTTACCGAAGGCGAAGCACTGAAATTCACCGGCATTCCCCATTTTGCGCCGGAGATGTTTCGCCGCATTCGCTTAAAGGATCCCCTAAAAGCCAAGGCGCTGCAAAAAGGCCTGCAACAGTTATCAGAAGAGGGTTCAACCCAAGTATTTTTCCCGCTGAACAATAACGATATTGTGGTGGGAGCGGTGGGTGTGTTGCAGTTTGAGGTAGTGGCCTACCGTTTAAAAGATGAATACAAAGTGGAAGCTATTTACGAGCCGGTTAATGTCACTACTGCCCGCTGGGTGGAATGTACTGACGGCAAAAAATTTGAAGAATTTAAACGCAAATGCGCCGAAAACCTGGCCTTAGACGGCGGTGGCCATTTGACCTATTTGGCGCCCACGCGGGTGAATTTATCCTTATCCCAAGAGCGCCACCCAGAAGTGGTGTTCCGCGCTACCCGTGAGCATTAATCTATTCGCAATAGGACGATGCTATTAACCCGGCGGCAAAATAGATCGTCCTGATCTATTTTGCCTTCGCTGCACTAAAACTGGCGGAAATGCGTGGATTTCCTTGTTTTAGTGCAGCTTGCGGCGGTTTGCACCGCCGGAGCGGCATCCATGCCGCCAATATTAACCCGGCACTTAATGTTGCCGGGTTAATAATGTTGAAAACGCGTTTTTATTCTTAAGGCCAGGATTGAGTATGCAAAAAAAACTACGTTGGGGAATTTTAAGCACCGCTAAAATCGCCCGCACCAAAGTTATTCCGGCGCTGTTTAACAGTGCCCATAATGAAGTGGTGGCCATCGCCTCACGAACCCTTGCCTCCGCCCAGACATGCGCCCAGGAATTGGCCATCCCCACCGCCTACAGCAGTTATGAAGAATTACTGGCGGACCCCAATGTGGATGCCATCTATAACCCGCTGCCCAACGATTTACACGTGCCCTGGAGCATTGCCGCGTTAAAGGCGGGCAAACATGTGCTGTGTGAAAAACCCATCGGCCTGGATACTGCTGATACTGAACAATTAATAGCGGCCAGCCGCGCACAGCCGCAGTTAAAAGTGATGGAAGCCTTTATGTATCGCTTTCATCCCCAGTGGCAGGCGGTAAAACAGTGGCTGGCAGAGGGCCTCATTGGCGAAGTTAAAGCCTTGCAGGCCTATTTCACCTACAACAACCACGAGCCGGATAATATTCGCAACAACCCAGCCGCCGGTGGCGGCGCCCTGATGGATATCGGCTGTTATGGAATTTCGGTGGCGCGCTGGGTGTTTGATGCTGAACCTGTGCAATTGGTGGCGCAATTGGATCTGCACCCGCAGTATCAGGTGGATCAGCTGGCGCTGTTGAATGTGCAGTTTCCTAAGGGCGGCATGGCCAGCGTGCTGTGCGGCACTAAAATGGAATCGGGGCAGGGGGTTTATATTTCAGGCAGCCTGGGCTCCATCACGCTAGAGCGGCCATTTTATTGCGTGGGCGATGAACCTAATGTTGTGCTGGTGCGCCGGGATACAGTGGTTACCCGCCATGAATTCCCCGGTATGGATCACTACCAGTTTATGGTGGATGCTTTTGCCGAAAGCTGTTTTAAGGATTTAGCCGTACCTACACCTTTAAGCGACGCGCTGGCCAATATGCAGGTAATTGATGCGGCGTTTAGCAGTGCCCGCAGCGGACTTTGGCAGGCATTGCCCAATTAAAGGTATTAAATGCCGCGTGGGCATTAAGCATTAATTTTCTTGATAAGTATTAGGGCCAGGATGGCCGCACCGACTATTCTTTATTAGGCCTTGCCGCCCTGGGGCTGCGGTGGGGTAGTTCTGTATCGCAGCACTTCTGCGCCCCGCTTAGTATTTATTTTTCGCCTTGTGTGGACCCAACTTTGTATCGATTAGCTCAATTTTTTGTGCCGTTGCGGCCTTTGGTGTGGCTTATTCTGGTTATGCTCGCCACGCCGCGCTCAGCGCTTGCATCATCAATCCCCTTTGATCAGTTGCCTGCGCCGCAATATGCAGGTAAAGCGGCTGCGGAGATTTTAATTAAGCGCACGCGCATTGAGCTTGACGAGGGTTTGCAGGCCACATCCCACGCCTACGCGGCGATTTATTTACACAGCGATGAAGCGGTGCGCGATTACAGCCAAATGAGCATTGGCTTTAATAGTTTCTATGAGGCGGTAGAGCTGGAATTTGCACGGGTAAAAACCCCAGACGGCAAGGTGGTAACCTTGGCTGCGGATGCCGTACAGGTGCAAAGCCCATCGGATGAAAATTTTTATCAAGATAGCCGAGAGCTTACCTTTTCCCTGCCCAATTTACGCCCCGGCGCCACCATCGAATTTCAATATACTCGGCGCGAGATAAAAAAAATAATTCCCAATGGTTGGTTTGATAGTTTTTGGTTTAACTGGTGGGAAGAGCGCGCCGCCAACCAAGGCATGCGGGTAGACCCAGTGGTGAGTGCAAGCTTGGATATTTTTGCGCCGGAGCGCCTCAAGCTGTACGTAAAACCGAGCGCGGCGTTAAAAGCTGAATTTTGGCAGAAGCAACAAGGCGCATTAACCCAATGGCACTGGCAGCAAAATCAATTGCCGGAGATTATTTTGCAATCGGGCATGCCCCGCAGCGTTAATTTATTTCCCATGCTGCAGGTGACTACTTTGCCCAACTGGAATGCGGTGGCGCTCTGGGCGGATGGATTATTTGCGCCGCATATGGTGATGGATGCCAGTATTACCGGTATAGCGCAAACCCTGCAAAAAAGCGCCAAAACGCCGCAGGATAAAGCTAAAAATTTATTTGGTTTTATGCAGGATAAAATTCGTTATGTATTTGCCCATGTGGGGCGCGGCGGATATGAACCGCACACCACCACGGAAATTGTTAAAAATGCCTATGGCGATTGTAAAGACCAAACCATGTTGGCAGTGGCCTTGGCGCGCAGTATGGGTTTAACTGCTTACCCCGCGTTGGTGGCTACCCGCAGCCAGGGTTTGGCTCAATTGGATATTCCAGCGGTGAATTTCGATCATATGATTGTTTATTTGCCCAAACAAACTGGGTTGGACGAAACCTGGCTGGACACCACCGCCGAGAGCAGTTTGTTTCCGGGGTTTAGCACCGGCATCGAAGGCCAGCAGGCGTTAATTATCAAACCCGATACGCAAACGCTGTCGGTCATTCCATCGCGCTCAGCGGCGCAACATAAAGCCCAACTGACCCTGCGTTTTAAAACCCCTACTCAAGAGGGCATCCGCGCCGATTTTAAATTGGATTTAGCTGGGGTTTTTGAAGAGAGCCTGCGGGCAACCTGGTTGTACGCACCTGAGAAACAAAAAACCCTTACCGACATGTTGGGCAATATTTACAACGCCGGTGAATTGCAAAATCTAACCGTTACTAACGCCGATAATCCCTTCGCACCGCTATCCATTTCCGGCGAGTTTTTCTTTAAAAATGCCTGGCAGGGGGAGGGCAAACCGCTTACCTATGGGTTTGGTGTCGGTCAGTTATTAAATGTATTTAGCGATTTTGTGCGCATGCATAAACCTGCCGAGCGCAAACAGGCCCTAGAGAATGACCCAGGCTATAGCCTGTCGGCACAGGTGGTGTTTGCATCGCCCGGGGTGAATTATCAGCCGCTGACTCAATCCCGTGGCAGCAATTATCACAATCCTTGGTTTAGCCTCACACAAACGGCGGATGAAGAAAAAAATGCGGTGGCGGTTAAAGTGGATTGGGTTTTGAATAAATACACGGTTAGCCTTGCGGACTACGGCAAATTTTACGCCGCGATTCAATCAGTGTTGGATGCTGCGGTTTGGCAGGTGACATTCGTGCCTCAGGAAGCCTCGGCGGTAAATTCCACCGCCAGTGGAAACAAACAGGCGCAGCTGCTTAGCAGTGTGCAGCGTTTAATTGATGCAGGTAATTTTGCCGAGGCGCTGATTGAGGCGCAAAAAGCCACCCGTAAATTCCCCAACTCTGGGGAGGCCTATTATTTATTGGGTTTGGCGCAAGGTTATGCGGATCAGGGCGAGGCCGCCCAGCAGTCATTTAGCAAAGCCCGCGAATTAGGTTTTACGCCGTGAGGCAACAAGTCTGGGCATCAATTATCGGCCGTTTTGCCCTTGTTATTAGTGCCGTATATTTATATGGCTGCGCAGCTTCTCAGCAGGTCAAACCGGCTCCCCTGACTGCAACAGTCAGGGATGAAATGGTGGCCCCCGCTGGGGATGAATTAAACTTGCCCTGGCAAGCTACTGAAGGCGCCAGTGCTGAAAATTGGCAGGCCCAGCAGCGCAATTTTTTAACGCTGTTAGCGGATGATGCCAATCACGTTGACGCGCACAGCCAGCTTGCAGAGCTGTATTTTAAACAATATATAATCGCTAAAAATGCCGATTTTAAACGCTGGGCGCTCTACCACGCGCAAAAAGCCCTAGCCACCAAGCCGCAGGATTTAACTCTTTTAGCAGCCTATTACCGCCTGTTGTATACCCAGGTGCGTATGGAAGGTGAGAAAACACAATTGGCGCGGTTGCAAACCTTTTATAAGGGGTTGCCCAGCGATGCGCGCAATAGTTTTTTCCCGCCCAGTTTGGCGTTTTATTTATTCCTCTTGGAGCAGGATAAAAATAACCGCGATAATTCCCGCCGCGCTGAATTGAAGGCTGTTCTGCAGCAGGCTTTGAAAGAGCAGCCGCGCAATGGCTTAATCCATGTCCAACTCAGCCGTTATTATTTTGATGCGCGACAGATAGATGTAGGGTTCGCAATCTTGCATCAGGCCCTGCACTTAGAGCCTGAAAACCCTCAGGTGGTGTTGGCCTTGGCGGAGGCCTATCGCACGCGCGCCCAGCGCACGGAATGTGTCTACGATCATCTGGACGATATCAAACGCTCCACACAATTTTACAAACAGTTATTAACCCAGCCTGCGTCGAATGATGACACGCGCACCCCGCCAACCCATATGCCCCAAGTGCACTGGGGGTTGATGATTAATTATGCCCATTTAGGGCTTGCGCCCTTGAGTATCCGCGAGGGGGATCAGGCGATGACTGCGGATGCAAGCGCCCTCAATAAGTGGATTTTTGCCACCTATTTAACCTATCAAAATCAACCCGTACGGGCTGAGGCACTATTTGCAACCGCTAAGCAGCAGCTGCCTATAATCCCCACCCGGGCGGCGGTGGAGCATTATGTGTTGCAGAGGCAGTGGCAAAAAGCGGCGCAAGCATTTGCCGATTACATCGCCGATAACGAGCAGCCCGGTGTTACCGATTTATTGTTGGCCAGTATGATTCAGGCTGAAATACAAGATAAATCTGTGACTGTGGCGAGCCTCTGGCGCACCCCTAAAAAGGCGGTTTTTTACAACAGCTTTGATGAGGCCTTGGCGAAGTTTTGGCGCGGAGATTTAACCGAGGCGGCATTTGCCGAGCAGATAAAATCCCCCTGCCAACAGGCTGAGTATGAATTTTATGTGGGCTATTTACATCTATTAAATAACCGCGTGGGCAAAGCTAAAGAAGCTTTTGAGTTGGCCAGTAAGCATCCGCAGCCGATGAATTTTGAAGTGCAAATGGCAGCGCGTTTTTTACAGGGGTTATTGAATAATCCTAAAAACCGCAGTTGAACTCTACTATG
>DAOQGS010000202.1:0-6419 GCA_035338675.1 Cellvibrionaceae bacterium | reverse complement strand
GATCTGCGCGGCACACAAATTACCGCATTGCCTGAGAATTTATCGGTGGGCGGCTATCTCGATCTGCGCGGCACACAAATTACCGCATTGCCTGAGAATTTATCGGTGGGCGGCTCGCTCGATCTGCATGAAAAAACCCAAAACGCGGCATTTAAGAAAAACTGCGGTCGCCAAAACAGAACCATATTTGCGGCCTGGGTTAATGGAGAAATACAGATAGGTGCAGGCTGCTTTCTTGGTTCCATAGCCACGTTCTGTGAGGCGGTAGATGAAAGTTACAAAGGCGAGGCGGCGGATAAATATAAAGCCGATGCGCAAGATTGCGTAGACCGCTTAGTCGCAATTCTTAACAAGGAGTAGGCAAATGGAAACCAGACCGAGTTACGGCAAAGCCATCGTTAACGCATTGCGCGATAGCGGCGTTAAAGTCGATGTGCATTTTAATTACCGCGCATTACCGGAACCCAAGCAAGACATTGCCTGCCGTGAATTAATTTTAACTGGCAATGAAAATATTGCCTGCGAATGTATTCCAGGCGTTACCGAGTACGGCGATCACCTAGCCCATTTGTACTGGGCATTCCCCATGTTCTACGCAGTAATTCTGCGCAAAAGAATCTACGACCAAGCAAAAGCCGATAAATCACAGGAGCTTGAACAAGCACTTGCTGAATATTCGTGCGCGCTTGAAACCGAAGCAACCCTGCGCGCCGGATTAACAAAGGGCCGCCTTTTAATGCTTCTGGTGAGCGATCCGCAAGAGTTCTTATTTCAGGTGAATTTAGCGGTTATTAAATACCTAAATTCATTTATCGAGAGCGAGATTGAAGATGTATTGCGCGAGGTTGTATGTCACTAACTCTTAAAAAATCACGCTACGGCAGCAAATTAGGCTGCATAAAAATCGGTAGCGCCAAATTCCACTCCATTGGCCCCGATAACAAAGGGGCGAAAATGGGATTAGTTAAATTATTGGACGGGGCAACAAAGTGAACAATCTAACGGTTTCTACCGATCAAAGCGCGGTAACAACAAACAGCATAATCATTCAATCTGAAATGTTTGATCGAGTGATGAGCTTGGCTTCATTAATGGCTAGCGGCTCAGCAACTATCCCCAAGCACCTACAGAAAAACCAAGCAGATTGCGCCGCCATTATTATGCAATCAATGCAGTGGGGCATGAATCCTTTCGCGGTAGCGCAAAAAACTCATATCACCCAAGGCGGAAGCCTTGGTTATGAGGCCCAACTTGTTAATGCGGTAATTATGGCAAACGGCCCGCTTGATGAGCACCCAAAATATGAATTTTTCGGTGAGTGGGATCGAATTTTAGGGCGCGTTAAGGAGATGCAAACAGAAGGAAAAGGCAAATGGTACGCGAAGGATTGGAAGCCGGAAGATGAAAACGGCCTGGGCGTTATTTGCCACTACAAAATAAGAGGCGAAACAGGGTGGCGCAGCTATGAATTATTGCTAAAGCAATGCTGGCCGCGTTTTTCTACTCAGTGGGCCACAGATCCGCAACAGCAAATTTGTTATGCAGCTATTAAAAAGGTTGCCCGCCGCGATTTTCCAGGCGTGATCCTTGGAGTTTATACGCGGGACGAACTAGAGGAAGCGCCGGGCGAAATTGATATTACACCGCCAAAACAATCAGAGCCGCAACCAGAACAACCTAAAGAATTGCCTTTCTACCCGCAAGAGCAATTCGATAAAAACCTGCCTTTGTGGCAACAATTAATAACCACTGGCAAGAAAACAGCAAAAGCGGTCATTGATTCAATAAAAAGCAGGGCGCAATTAACCGAAGATCAAATTGCAACAATAGAAACCATTGAGTCCATCGAGGGCCAAGCAGAGGAAGTTACCGATGATAACGCTTGATTTAATCCAGGGCTCACAAGAATGGCGAGCCAAGCGCCAGGAGTGCTACACCGCATCCGAGGCAAGCGCCATGATGGGCGCCAGCAAATACCAAACTCGCGACCAGTTATTGGCCGCTAAATCAGCCGGGATAGTGGAAGAAATCGACAGCGCCAAGCAACGCTTATTTCAGCGCGGGCATGATGCCGAGGCCATCAACCGCCCAGCAGTTGAGGCATTAATCGGCCAAGAACTTTACCCGGTAACAGGGTTTTCCGAAATCGAGGGCCTGCCGCTTTTGGCTAGCTTCGACGGCATAACCATGGACGAAACTATTATTTTTGAGCACAAACTGGCCAATCAAAATCTAATCGCCTCAATTAAAAATGGCGAACTTGAGCCGCACTATTACTGGCAAATCGAGCAGCAGCTATTAGTGTCTGGCGCCGAAAAGGCAATTTTTGTATGTGGCGATGAAACTGGGATTGCCGCAACAATCGAATACTTCCCGGTGCCAGGCCGAAAAGAGCAGTTGATTGCAGGATGGCACCAATTCTCCAAAGACCTTGAAACATTTGTACCAAAGGCAAAGGCACAAAAAGCAATTGCACAACCCGTTGAAGCGCTCCCGGCTATCAATTACACAATTGATTTATCTAACGGCATTAGCATTAACAGCAATTTGGAAGTGTTCAAGCTGGCAGCGCAAGCGCTGGTGGAGCGATCAAAGGAATTATTGGTTACAGATCAGGATTTCGAAAACGCCAAGGCGCGGGTTAAGCAGTGCGAATCAGCAGAGAAAAATATCACCTCTTTAATTCAGCGCGTTTTAGGCGAGCTTGGCGATGTGAATAAATTCAAGGAGGACATGGAGAGTATTAAGGAGTGGATTCGCCGGTCACGATTAAACCAGGATAAGCAAATTAAAGAGCGTCTAACTACCAGAAAGGCGGAAATTATCGCGGCCGGACGCAAGGCGGCCGAAGAATATACCGCATGGGTAAACATGAACCTGGGCCGTGTTCGGCTGCCCGCAATCGGTTGCGATCTTGAGGGCGCGGTTTACAAAAAAAGCAGCTTTGCAAGCATGGAATCCGCAGTTAATGACGCCGTGGCCAACTTCAAAATTGCTGCGGATAAATGGAGCGCTCACCTCACCCAGAGTCTTAATATTTTTGACCAGGCCGCAGAGGGGTATGCCGAATTATTCCGCGACCTGCAGCAGCTTTGCGAAAAAGATACCGACTCGCTCAAGGCAATTGTGAAGGTGCGAATTGACGAATTTAAAGCCAAGGAGCAAGAGCGAGCCGAAGCGGAAGCAAAGCGCCTGGCTGCACAAAAAGCCGCGCAGGAAACTGCCGCGCAAGCTGCAGAGTTAGCAGCAAAGGTGGCGGCACAAGCAGCCGCAGAGCAAACGCCAGTAGCAGTAATTTCCAGTGTGCAGACAGCGGCACCAGCAAACGACGAGCGGCCAATTCCTTCGCACCTAAGTATTGGCGGTGGAGGTGGCTCATACCGAACAAAGCCTATTCCAAAAAGCCTACCCACGTCCGAGCAGGTTATTAACGCCGTGGCAATTCATTTCAACATGCAGTCAGTGGATGCAGAGCGCTTGTTAATTGATTTATTCAGCAATCGCTAACCTTGATTTTATTAACTACCAATTAGGAGCTTTATATGAGCGGCACAGTATTAAAACTTGAACTCGATCTATCCGAAATGTTTCACCAGTCAGAAGAGGGTGGCGAGTACAGCATAAAGGAAATTTTCATGGATGCAGTAAAGTCCGAAGTCGCTAGAAGTTTGCGCGAATTTGTTCGATCCGATATTGCTCGCACTTTCTCTGACTTTGTTTCTGACGAATTAAAAAGCGAGATTCGCGCAGAAATGCGGATTAAGTTGCGCAATTTTATGGACACTCAGGAGCTAAGCGAGGGCTATGGAAAAGTTACCGTATCTGCGTATCTTGAGCGAATGTTTAATGAACTAATACAAGGGTCAACCATTCGCAATCAGGTTGCCGACATTGCCAAAAGCTGGGGCGCAGAGCTTAAAAAGCAATACGACATTGCTTACGCCAATAAGCTGGTGCAAACCCTCAACGATCAGGGATTGCTGCTGCCAAATGTTGGCCAGCTATTACTTGATAAATCGTCTTAGCGCGGGGAAAAGTCGGTTAGCGGTGTGTGCGACTTAAACAGAAACTGCCGCAGAAGTGGCTTGGGTTGCCTCAAGTGCGTCATATCCGCCCGGTGACACTTCCGCGCCCTGGCGCGTAATCCAGGGTTTTATTTAATTCGGAGAGTTTTATGGAATCAATAACACCAATGACAGTAATTTTTCCCGCCATCGTTTTTGCAGTCGCTTTTTTTCTTGGTTGGCTAACTGGCCAACTTCGCGACAATGCCGCCACTCAAGCGCTTATGGATAAAATCGAGGCGTTAAAGTCGGAATTAAAGCACCGAGAATGGCAGCTCAAAAACGCTACCGAGCACGAGGCATTCCTTGATCACGAAAACGCCGTTTTGAACAAGGAGCTAGACCGCCGCCAGAACATTATAAACGCCTATAAAATCGGCCAGGAACCAAAACCAGATCAGCCGCAAATGCCGGACGAAATACCTGACGAGCTATTAACCTCCCCTCACCTTTGACCGGAGTTTTAGTGTGCAGCCGATTCATAAGCCAACCGAAGCCGCCAGGCTCAAAATTGAGCAGGATATTAAGGCATTTTTGAAGCGCAAAGGAAAGATCGACGTTGAACCGATCCGCGTTAGGAAGCCAGGCAAGTATAAGAATTTTTGCATCGTTTCCACTAAGCAGGAATTTCACAAAGCACAGGAATTGCGAAGGGAGCAAAACAAAAAGGTTTACGAAGTTAAGTGGTGCCAGCGTGAATTGATGTATCACATTTACGACGGCAAAACCAAGGTTAGCAAGGATGGTTATATTTCTGCCGACTTGGCGCGAACGGAGGCAATCAAACTGCAAGAGGCCGACCAATGAACACACCACAAGCCAGGGTAATATTTTTTACGGCCAGTGTAATTTTCTTTATCTGCGCGGCGGTTGTTTTCCGTGGCTAGTGTTCGCAAAAAGTTTAACCCTGCCGCTGGCAAACAAAGGATTGCAGCTTTACGCCAGAAAAACCGAGACGAACGGAGAGCGCAAAAGCTAGAAATGGCAGACGCCGAAATTCGCAAAATGCTCAAGGGCGTAATGCTCTCCTACAACAGCACATGGGAGCAGGACATAAGGGAGGGCGAGGAAGGAAGGCAAGTGGTTCACACGACCGGGCTTGAACGATTAAGGGATGCACTAAAGGGCGATAAAGAAATGACCTTCGGGGCCTGCATTGAGATTGTAATTCACTGGCGAGTGTATTTAACAATCTACAACGTAACCCAGGACGGTGAAGAGTACGTGATTACTTATCCGGTAATTGATAGGCGCGATTCAATGATAAATATCATTACCGAAATTCAGGGCGCGATAATTCCGGTTGAGCTTAAAAAGCGCAACCAGGCGCACGTCAAAGATTGGGGATATTGGGGAGAGATAGTGTGAGCATAGAGCTTTTTAGGCCAAGCAATGCCACTCATGGTGAATTTTTTCATGAAGAGTTTTGTTATCGCTGCACAAAGTTCCCGCGCTCAAGCGATGCAAAAAAACAAGCGCTGGAAATTCTAAAGCCTCCGTTTAAATTCTGTTGTGGCTACATTTTTGACAGCGCCGAACAAACAAACATGGTCGCCGATGATGGAGGCAGCCCAGATTCATTGTCCAGGGTTAGAGGATGGGGAAGGCTAGGCAAGCTTCCAAATGGCGCTGAAGTTCAAGACGCCATAGGTGAAATAATTGCCGAAGCATTAAATCAATATTTTGAGCGGCTGAAGCCATGAACCCAATGCAATCACCCAATACCGGAGCTAACAGAGGTTCGTGCACAGAGGTGAAAATATGAAGTACCTTTTCCCGTGCGTCTGCGTCGTAGGCGCCATTTTTATAATTCTAAATGGCAACCCAGATCGCCATGGGTCGTATTTTTTTGCTGCTGGCGTATTGACATTTTTGGCGGCACTCGCTGGAGAAATGCGATGAATGCGCGAATTGAAAAAAACTAAGCGCCAGACTCTTTGAAATGGCGCCAAACCTAATTGGCCTTGCTAGAAAAATTGCGCCGACGTATCAGTCGAAAACCAGGTCAGCGCGGGAGTATTTATGAGTGATTTAATTGAGAAGATCCGGGTTAAATTAATTGAGGAAGGATTTGACGGGCTTTACATGGAGGGCGTTTTTGGTGGTTGCGCCTGCCATGTTGATGATCTGGCGCCGTGCGGCGAATGCCAAAAGGAGCGCGGCGAGGATTATATAAATGGTTGTGAGCCGGGGCATAAGTTTTCCAACCCGGATGATCCTAGCTTGTGGGTTGTTAAATCTAAAAATATTGCACCTACGGCAGAAGAGTGGATTAAGTTTGAGAGCGGTTATTTTTTATGAGCGATGAGCTTATTGCAAAAAATATTGCTACTACTGTTTATGATTTTGCGTAAT
>DAOQGS010000201.1:0-6432 GCA_035338675.1 Cellvibrionaceae bacterium | reverse complement strand
GCCATTTTTCCATCTGGCGCGGGGGTTTTACACAATTCTACGAAGAGCCATTTAAATGTCCGGGCCGGATTCATAATAAGAAAATCTAATTTATGCGCACGGTGAACATCCCCGCAAACAGATTTAATCAATGATTCTGCAACTAAATTCCCTGGGGTAAGCGCCCCGCCAACTCCATAGCCAAATTCCTAAGCCCTTCATCCTGAAATAATTCGCCACGTGTAGGCCAAGCCATAAACTCATGATCCTGCCCTTGAAAGTGAAATCGCAGTTGCCAGGAATGTAAATACAAACGATCTGCGCCGACAGTACCGTAGCGTTCATCCCCCAAAATAGCTGCCTGTTGGCTGCGCAGCGCTACGCGCAATTGGTGGGTTTTACCGGTTTGCGGCGCGAGCACAAATAACCTGCAATTGGGTTTTAAGGCGGCGCTGATAAAATAGGTTCTAGCAGGATTATCACGGCTGTGTTTAAGCATCCAATTGCCGTCGCGCACTTTCACCATATCCCCAATCACCCAGCCTTGTTTTTTACTGGGCTCTAATGGCCAAATAGCGTTTGCACACGGCGCGCTCAGCAAATAATTGTGCCAGCAGGCGATTCGCGGTGGGATTTTTGGCAATTAACACGAGACCGGAGGTGCCGTTATCTAAGCGGTGGACAAGATTAAGTGCCGGATTTTCAAAATCCGCGCGCAGCTGCTCAATGAGGGTTGGCTGCGGGCTTGGCCCGTGTACCGGTACACCCGCTGCTTTATCGACCACAACAAAATCATCGGTATCGACCAGCACCTGATACATAATTCACCCAAAAAATCCGGCGATTCTAAACAATTTTCACTGCAGGACAACCGAGGGCGCATGTCATAGCGGGCACAGGCTGCAACCCGCTAGTTTTTAGGGCGGGTACTTATTTAGGTATTTTGTGAAATTTCCAACCCCAAAGCGGCTGCGGCATTGAGGCACCAGCCCGCAAAATGGCTTTAAACCTAAAAACCACATAAAAAAACCCGCCGCAGCGGGTTTAATCAATGGGTGAGATTTACTGCCAAATAACCGGTGCCCGCGAAGCCTCAGTTTGCACCCAGACTACACCGCGCCCAGTTAAACGGCATTCCACGCCGCTGCCGGAGGTTAGGTAGGATTTCAAACCGGCTAAGGGTGGTGCTTTTAACTCCAGGCTTTTTGAATAGGCCATTAAATAGCGGGAATTAATGCGGTAGCAGCCATCCACCTCAACCATTTCCCACAGGCCCTGTGCATTCAGCCACAGCTCACCAGTACCCGAGCAATGAATCCACTTACTGGCACTTACCACCGGATTTAAGCGGCTTTGGTCGGCATTGAGCTGCACATCATCGGTAGATGCCAAGTAGGCACTTTGCTGTACCATCACCGGAAAATCGCTGGCATCTATGGTGCACACCATGCCGTGGGTAATGGCGGTGATGCCCAAGTTACCCGCTGACTCAATCGCCTCGTAGGTATTGATAACAAAACCCTTTGCCAGCAACCAAGCCCGCACATTGCTGCCCGCGTTGAGCTGCTCGTGTAGGCTCAGCCCCATGGTTACCGAGGCCGCCGCCGCCACATGCAGCTCTTTTCCCTTGGGAATCACCACCTCTAAAAAGCCACAATTCGCTTGTACGCTAATTTCGTGGGCCCAGGCGCTGCCTGTATTCGAAGCGGACGCTTCTGCATGGGACTGCTCCTGGGCATCCGCATACTCGGGCACTAAAGCATCGGCAGGCGTCAATTCGTCCGCCCCGACTAGATCTGTATTGTCCTCCACAGCTTCAGGCGCGAATGCCTGTGGCTCGTCTTGATAGTCCGCAGGTGCATCCAAAAAAGCCGCTAATTCCTGCTCATTCGCAGCCGTCACACCACCTTGATGGCTATCTTGAGGGGTGTCGAACAGCAACTCCAGGGAGCTGTTTTGCCAATCCGGCACCACCTGCTCAAAATCCAATAATGGGTTGAAGGCAGCGGCGCCAGATGCCGTCATGGCATCACTAGCGTGCCAGTCGTCCCAACTGGCGGAGGAAATTTCTGTTACATCAGCTTCCTCAAACAACAACACGCCTTCGGCTGTGTCATTGTCTTCCAACTGAGCATCTTCGCTATCGGCCTCGTTCAGCGCGGAGGCTTCTGTGATCTCTTTGCTGGCCTCGGCAATTTGCGCCAAGCGCTCCGTCAGGGCCGGGGATATTTCAACGGCCTCATCCCAGCGCGCCTGCGCAGGCTCCTCTAAAAGCGGCTCGTCTATTTCAGCAAAGGGGGCGGGGTGGGGCGTAAAATCCGCGGGCGGCGCACCTGCAGTTTTGCCATCCCAAGCGCCCTGCTCAGCCATAGCTTCAGCAGGTGCCGGTTGTTCTGCGGTATCGTAGCTGGCAGCTACGCCCTGCTCTTGGGTTAAATCCTCAGCCAATTCCGCTACCGTTTGCCACTGGGCGACGGGTTCTAACCATTGCACCTCAGCAACCTGGATATCAGTAACCTGAATATCGGCAACAAACTCAGCGTCACTTTCTACCTCGCCCAGTTGCTCCTCACTCAAGTGCACTTCAGCCGTCGGTATTGCCTCGTCTGCAGCCTCGGCAGCCTCAACCGCCACCTCAGCAAGCGCAGGCGCAGGCTCAAACACGTCGGCATCGAAGGTTCCCTCAATTGCGCTGAAGGGTTCTGCCACAATTTCAACTTCGGCTGTTTCGTCTGCTGCGTGTGATGACAGCTCGCCGGTATCTGCGGGCAAATCGGCAGAACGGTGCGCCTCGGCCTCGACAGGGGCAAACACCTCGGCGGCAGGAATTGGCTCGGCAACGCCTTCATCTGCATACAACGCAGCCTGGGTCTCAGCGATCGGATCAACGCTTTCGGTCGCTATCTCTTCAACTAAGTAGGCCTGCTCGACGGCTTCAGCTGGATGATCCGCTAGGCTATGTTCCAACTGAAGACTAGTCTCATCCCATTTGGCAAATGGGTCGGGCAAGGCAATGGCAGCAGTACCATGGGTCTCTTCAGCCAGTTCATCAAGCCGAGGTTCGTCTGCCTGAGGCTCTTGTACTTGCTCTGACTGGGGCGCGGCATATTCAAGCGGCTCAATGTGTGTTACCACAATTGACTCAATACCTTCATCCTCCCAGTTGTCCTGCACCAGATCGTCTGTTGCATCAACTGCAGAGAGCTCGGCCGCCTGATCCTCGCCATCGGCAACGGGGGCAGTGGCGGCATCAATTTCTTCAGCCAGGAAATGTTCTGGGACTGCGGTCTGCTCAGGCGCCGCTATTGGAGGTGCTTCTGGCGGGGCGGGCGATAATTCACTAGCTGAGGAAGCAGCGGCTACCAACGCCACTGGCTCTAAACGCTGCACTTGTGAAGTGACGGCTACCACTGGGGGTTGCACTGATGGCGCAACTGCCGCCACGGGAATCGTTAATTCTGTATCCAGGCTTTCTTCTAAGCGGGACTGTTCTACTAAGACGGGAGTAATACGTGTTACAGCGGCCTCTTCTTCATCCTCGTCGTCATAATGGGAATTAAATGGATGTGTGAAGGCGGTTTTAGTGGGCCTTTGTTCTTCCACCGCCGCGCCGAAACCTGATTTATACATGGCTTGGACAAATCGAACAGCGGTATCTTGTTCCAGATTTTTTTTGATTACCAAAGGTGCCCGTGCGAGCATCTGCTGTGCTTGAATGGGCGCTATTTTGAAGAGTTTGCTTAAACTATTCGCCGCCTGCATGATGGACTGCCCTTTAAGCAATTCACCTGTTAACACAACGTTAAATGAATTAGACACGGAGAACCTCCATCACTAAAGCGCTCAACACCAAAAACAGGCGATAAAGCCGCCGGGTGCTCAGCGAGGGCTGATGCAGTTGCCAAGAGAGGAGTGCCATAGCGATTACTGACCTAATGTACGGGGAGACTAATAGTAACTGATCTTGCTGCTCAGACAAAAAGCCTGCGGCTTGAAATTGCGGTTTTTTTGTACAGTGTCTCGTTCCCTGGCGCGGCCCCAGACCAAAGTGCCAAATTATCTAACATGAAATTTGATCGTTTTACTAACCTAGAAAAATCTATCACGCCCATTCGACTGATAATCCGGCACGCATTTGTCATCCCAGGACTGGGATTAATTACATCGTACCCAGTGCGCTAGGTAAGAGAACAGGCAGCCAGATCAAGGCGAAGGGGCGCAGATCACACAACCAGGTAAACCTACCTCTCACCTGCGCCATGAACAGCTGCGCGCACCCCATGAGTCAACTCATTATAGATATCACGTTAACCAGGAAAACTCTGTTTAACCGAAAAACCGCAGTTGAACTCGTAGCGAGGGTGCCTAATACTTGAATCTGCGCGCTTAAATCGTGTCAAAAAGCGTATTGAGCAGAGATTTCTCAATCCAAAGGAATTGCCCGGTGTGAGAAAGCTAATATTTCTCGCGGACTGAAATTAAAGCAGGAGGCCGTGGGCAAACATAGCCGAATAAACGAGGTTAGGCGGTATATATAAGGGTTTGCGGACGCAAAAACTTATGCCTTGAGTGAGAAGCGAATATTTGTAGCAGGCGCCCCTAATAAATAGTTGCCCGCGATAAAACCTCGGCTTAATGCCCCACATCACTTTTCATATCCACCACCACCGATACAAATTTATCCGCTGACAAAACCGCTTCACCATCAAAGCGATAAGCCACTAAACGGCCATATTTCACTGCGCTGTAATCCAAACACGCCACGTTCGGTGTTAATGGGGCGGGTACGCCGGTGAGCCAATAGTGCCCGACAAATACCGGGACTTCCTGCTCACTGTAATGCAAAAGACATTTGCGCTCGGATTTGCTTAAGGGGGTATTCATTAAATAGGCGGGCAAAGGGTCCGGTTGAAATACCACATCGGCATAGGTCTGCGGATCAGTAGACCAAAATTTGGTGCGAAATTGTTTGCGACTAAACCCGTCGCGCCCAACTACTTCAATGCCCGGCGGCAAGGCTATATCAGTGCCGCGGGTTAAACGATCCATCAATAAATAAGCGAAACTCGTTTCTTCGCCGGATTCCACTAAAAATTCCCGGCTGACATGATTGCCGCCGTAATTGCATTCATAGGTATAAATTAAATCGCTATCCCAACAGGCGTGCACCACGCGGCAGGCCGGCAAATTTAAAAATAAGGGGCGCTGTTGAATCCAATTTAAAACCTGCTCCCATTCGTTAGGATGTTTTTTGTATTGCTCTAGGGTGGCACTTAATAGGCGGTGGTTGCGTGCTGTGTGATCGCGTAAATAACGCTGTTGATCCGGCAGCCAAATATGGTAGCCCAGCGCATTGTACTCATGATTACCCATCACACACTCGGCCACACCGGCATCTACCATGGCCTTAACAAGGGTAATCGCTTCGCGAATATGGGGCCCGCGATCCAAAATATCGCCGACAAAAATAGCCTTGCGCGTCGGGTGCTGATAAACCCCATTAAAATCCCGATAGCCTAATTTCTCCAGCAATTTCACCAGCGTAAAAGCACAGCCGTGCACGTCGCCAATAATGTCGTAACCCAACTGATTCACCTGCCGCACCTATTCTATTTTCCCTTGTGTATCCACAGCCCAACCCAATTTACTGCGGCATACGGTGTAAAAATCGTAATCCAGCGGATGAATTAACCGCAGGGTGTCGCTCTTTTTGTGCACAATAATTTCATCCCCCTCTTGGGTGGTGATGTGGGTTTGCCCATCGCAGGTTAATTGTGGCTCCACCGCGCGCTGATCGCCAATGACGATGCGAATTTGGCTATTGCCTGCCACCACTATCGGCCGGCTGCTCAGGGTGTGGGGGTTTAAGGGCACTAAGACCATGGCGTCTAAAGAGGGGTGCATAATCGGCCCGCCACCGCTTAAGGCGTAGGCGGTAGAGCCTGTGGGGGTGGAAATAATTAAACCGTCGGAGCGCTGTTGATACACAAACCGATCGCCGATATACAATTTAAACTCAATCATTTTGATAAATTGCCCCGGATGCAACACCATGTCATTCAGTGCTGTACCGGTTGCGATAATCGTGCCTTGACGCACCAAGCGGCACTCCAATAAAAAGCGCTCTTCATCAAAATATTCACCATCTAAAACGGCGCCTACGCGATTGGCGATTTCATCGGGCGCTATATCCGTTAAAAACCCTAAGCGGCCGCGGTTAATCCCCAGCAGGGGCACACCGGTGCCGCGCATGGAGCGGCCAGTGCTCAACACACTGCCATCGCCGCCCACCACAATGACCAGATCACACAGCTGCGCCAGTTGGGCACGGGTGACGTGTTGGGTGGCCCCTGGCGCAATCCCCTCGGCAGTTTCACAATCCATATAGGTTTGAATTTGCCGAGCGTGTAAAAAATCAATCAGCACACGCAGCGAGTACAGCGCCGCTTCACT
>DAOQGS010000200.1:0-6447 GCA_035338675.1 Cellvibrionaceae bacterium | reverse complement strand
TAGGGCGGCAATTTTACCCTGTTGCTCAGTGAGTTGAGCAATAGCCTGGGCGTAGCCGGTGAGTTTATCCTGTTCTTTTTGCACTACATCGGCAGGGGCTTTATCGGTAAATGCCGGGTTGCTTAATTTAGCCTGCACGCGCTCGACTTCTTTTTTCAATTTATCGATTTCCTTGTCCAAGCGTGCAAGTTCAGCCTGTTTATCAATAATCCCCGCCATAGGCACCAGGATTTTTACATCGCCAAATAAGGCTGTAGCACTTAAGGGTGCCTCTTCGTTGTCGCTTAAATAGGCGATGGATTCCAGGCTGGCTAATTTTTTCAAGAATGCATTATTGTCACTCACACGCTGTTGCGTGCCAGCTGCGCCACCGCTGACAAAAACGGCGATTTTTTTACTGGGTGGTACATTCATTTCACCGCGAATGGTGCGAATTGCAGTGATCACACCTTTTACCCATTCCACATCCGCCACTGCCTGCAGGTTAATTTTACTGGTATCAGGTACGGGGTAGGGGGCCAGCATAATACTGGGGCCGGATTTACCCGCCAGGGTTTTAACTTTTTGCCAAATTTCTTCGGTAATAAACGGCATAAACGGGTGAGCTAGGCGCAAAATAGCTTCGAGCACGCGAATAAGTGTGCGCCGTGTGCCTTTTTTAATATCCGCTGCCGCCTGGTCATCCCATAACACGGGTTTGGATAATTCAATATACCAATCGCAATAATCCTTCCACACAAAGTCATACAGCGCTTGGCTGGCCAAATCCAAGCGCAGTTGCCCCATGTGTTCTAACACTTGCGTTTCCGCCTGCTGCAATTGGCTGATAATCCAGCGCTCGGCCAGGCCAAGGCTGTAATCAGTGCTGTTATCCTGGCCGCAGTCCTGCTCTTGGGTATTCATTAATGCATAGTTGGCGGCGTTCCATAATTTATTGCAGAAATTGCGATAGCCTTCGATGCGCCCCACATCAAAATTAATATCCCGCCCGGTGCTGGCTAAAGAATAAAAAGTAAAACGCAGCGCATCGGTGCCATAAGCGGCGATACCATTGGGGAATTCTTTACGGGTGGCTTTTTCAATTTTCTCCGCATCCTTGGGCCGCATTAATCCGCTGGTGCGTTTATGCACTAGGGTGTCAATATCAATGCCGTCGATTAAATCGATAGGGTCTAAAACATTACCCTTGGATTTACTCATTTTTTGGCCCTGGCCGTCGCGCACCAAGCCGTGGACATAAACAGTTTTAAACGGCACTTCCTGCTGGAAATGCAGGGTGAGCATAATCATGCGTGCCACCCAGAAGAAAATAATGTCAAAGCCCGTCACTAAAACATTGGTTGGGTGGAATGCGGCTAATTCACGGGTTTTTTCCGGCCATCCTAAGGTGCCAAATGTCCATAAGCCGGACGAAAACCAGGTATCTAAAACGTCTTCATCCTGTTTTAGCGGCAGCTCATCCGGCAGATTATGAGCCTTGCGCACACTCGCTTCATCGCGGCCCACGTAGGGATTCCCTTCCGGATCGTACCAGGCGGGAATGCGATGGCCCCACCACAATTGCCGGGAAATACACCAGTCTTGAATATCCCGCATCCAGGCAAAATACATATTTTCATACTGTTTCGGCACAAATTGAATGTGGCCGTCTTCAACGGCGGCGATGGCTTGCGCAGCCAATGGCGCCGTGCGCACGTACCATTGATCGGTGAGGTAAGGCTCAATGACCACGCCGCTGCGATCCCCGCGCGGCACTTTTAGCTGGTGGGGTTCGATTTTTTCTAATAGGCCTAAGGCGTCTAAATCGGCGACAACTTGTTTACGCGCAGCAAAACGCTCAAGCCCTCGATATTGCTCCGGCACGGCATCATTAAGATGGGCATTTTTATCGAAGATATTAATCATCTCCAATTGATGCCGCTGGCCCATTTCATAGTCGTTAAAATCATGGGCGGGGGTAATTTTCACGCAGCCGGTGCCGAATTCTTTATCCACATAATCATCGGCAATAATGGGAATTTCTCGCCCCACCAACGGCAGCCTGATGGTTTTGCCGATTAAATGGCTGTAGCGCTCATCGGTTGGATTAACGGCAACAGCGGTATCGCCGAGCATGGTTTCCGGCCGCGTGGTGGCCACCACTAAATAACCGCTGCCATCACTTAAAGGGTAGCGAAAATGCCACAGGCTGCCCTGCTCCTCGCTGCTTTCCACTTCTAAATCGGAAATGGCAGTGTGTAATTTAGGGTCCCAGTTGACTAGGCGTTTGCCGCGATAAATTAAGCCATCGGCGTGTAGGCGAATAAATACCTCTTGCACCGCCTTATAAAAACCATCGTCCATGGTGAAGCGCTCCCGGCTCCAATCTACAGAGGAGCCTAGGCGGCGTAATTGTTGGGTAATGGCGCCACCCGATTCGGCTTTCCATTCCCAGACTTTTTCTAAAAAGGCTTCACGGCCTAAATCGTGGCGGCTGATATTCTTGGCGGCCAACTGCCGCTCTACCACCATTTGTGTAGCGATTCCCGCGTGATCGGTGCCCACCTGCCAAAGTGTATTGTGGCCCTGCATGCGTTTTAAGCGAATTAACGCATCCATTACCGCATTGTTAAAACCATGGCCCATGTGCAGGCTGCCGGTGACATTGGGCGGCGGAATCATGATGCAGTAGGGATCGCCTTGGTGGCTGGGGGCAAAATAGCCCTGGGATTCCCAGTGTTGGTACCAGGTTTGTTCGATGGCGGCGGGTTGGTAGGTGGTATCTGTGGTCATAGGGCGAATCAAATGGTCTAAAAAGACCGTTGATTATACATGGCCAACAATTTGGCAGAACCCCTTATTGGTGCGCGAGCGGGAAATTCACGGAAGCTCTAGGGCGGTGCGGGAAGGGGGAAATGTTTAAGATTCAAATGGGGCACTCCTTCGCCCAGTTGTACCAGCAATTAATCGCGATAGGGATCAATAGTGATAATGCGGCCGTCAGCATCATAGTGCAGCGGCGTCATTTTCACGGAGCGCAAATGAGTAACGCCGCCGGACAGTACAGAGTCGTGATAAAACAAATACCACTGGCCTTGATATTCACAAATAGAGTGGTGGGTAGTCCAGCCGACCACGGGGGTTAAAATTTTACCGCCGTAGGTAAATGGCCCGTAGGGGTTATCACCTATGGCATAACACAAAAAGTGGGTATTGCCGGTGGAGTAGGAAAAATAATACTTGCCGTTGTATTTGTGCATCCACGAGGCTTCAAAAAAGCGGCGGTCGTGATCACCCGCTGTTAAGGGTTCACCCTGTTCATCCAGAATGACGATTTCCCTAGGTGTTTCGGCAAATTCCTTCATGTCGT
Source organism: Cellvibrionaceae bacterium (assembly GCA_035338675.1). Classification (GTDB taxonomy): domain Bacteria; phylum Pseudomonadota; class Gammaproteobacteria; order Pseudomonadales; family Cellvibrionaceae; genus CAMCXE01. The sequence goes on along the minus strand of DAOQGS010000200.1, from coordinate 3,098 downwards.
CGCTTAAGCGCGCCACGATCGGCCCCAGGGCTGGTTCATGGTCAGCAGGTTCTTCGTTGGCGGGGTTATAAGTGTTGTTGCGATACTTCTGCAGCTGCCCACCCCAAATGCCACCAAAATACATATAAAAGGTGCCGTCGTTATCTTCGAACACAGCAGGGTCAATGGTGTAGCTGCCTTTGATGGCCTCAGGCTCTGGAATAAAGGGCCCAACCGGTGAATCCCCCACAGCCACACCAATTTGAAAAATGCCATCTTTGCGTTTGGCTGGAAAATAAAAGTAATACTTGCCGTTTTTACGGGCCGCATCCGGCGCCCACATTTGCCGCTCAGCCCAGGGCACGTCTTTTACATGCAATGCAACACCGTTATCCACCGCAGGGCTTTCGGGCGTGTCCAGGGATAAAACGTGGTAATCACGCATATCAAAATGGTCGCCGTTATCGTTAAATTCGATACCGGCTTCAATATCGTGGGAGGGATAGATGTAAATCTTGCCATCAAACACGTGGGCAGATGGGTCGGCGGTATAAATATGCTCAACTAAGGGTTGCGAAATGGCCTTAGCTTTTAATGCTTGATAATCAACTGCGTCATTTTGCTCTGACATAAATAGCTCCGATGGATTGAATTATTTGCCAGCGGCCTGACGGCGGGCGTTTAAATCGGCTTCTAGGGTAAGCTCCATTTTTTTGTTAATGGCATAGAAGAATAAACACACAACTGACAGGAAGAAGGGCAGGGACGCATAGACACTCATAATGGATTTTATACCGGCTACGGTTTCTGCGTTTTGTGTTGTGAGTGTAGCGGAATAACCGTAGTGAGCCAGCAGCCCGGCCACCAGTGAGCCGCCAATGGTGAGGCCCGCTTTTAAGCCGATTAACATGGCGGAGAAAATAATAGCCGTGGCGCGGCGGTTATTTTTCCATTCCGAGTAGTCGGCAACATCGCTGATCATGGCCCACAGGATAGGCACACAAATACCGTAGAAAAAACCTTGTAAAATTTGCGCAATAAAGATGGTGCCGATACTGGAGGGAGAGAAAAAGTTAAACGCTAGAATAAAACTTGAGGCAATAGTTAGAAAGAACGCATATACATTGCGCTTGCCAAATTTGTCGGCGAGAGATTTTGAACAGCAGATGCCTATGATTTGCATAATGATGTTACAGGCGGCGAACAGGCTATTGGCTGAGATAACTGGGTCTTTTGGCCATTGGAATTCGCTAAAGCCCATGCCCATAAATACGGCGTTTAACCCAGCGATAAAGCCGTTAAAACCTATGCTTTCTAAAAAGTTGGCCAGGTCGGCAGCACTTAAATAATTCTGGAAGTAATAAATGGTGATGCCACCGCGCAGCGCCAAGGACACAAATGCTAATACCGTGACTATGAGCATAATTATCCAGGGTAAATTTTTGGCACAGTCACTCAGATCGTCAATCACACTATTGGTGGATTCAACAATCGGCAACACACGCTCTTTGGTAGTGGCAAAGGAAATTAAGAAAAACAGGGTGCCCATACCGGCAAACAACATCATCGTATTGTGAAAACCGGCGGCTTTATCCCCATCACCTAACATGAGCGCTAGGGGTAACAGAAGCACTTGGATAATCAACTGGGCCACCATCACAGCAACGAAGCGATAGGCGGAAACGCTGTTGCGCTCTTCAATACTGCTGGTGAGTACACCGCTTAAGGCCGAGTAAGGCAAATTATTAGCGGCGTAAATTAATAACAGCAGGGTATAGGTGACATAGGCGTAGACAATTTTTTGATCCTGAGTGAGATCAGGTGTGGTGAATGCCAAAATCGATAAAACACCGAATGGAATAGCTGTCCAGAGTATCCAGGGGCGAAATTTACCCCAGCGGGTATTGGTGCGGTCGGCGAGAATTCCCATTAAGGGCGTAAAAACAAACGCCCCCACTAAACCTACAGTGCCGATAATGAAAGTTGCTTCAGAGGCCGGTATACCGAATACATCGGTATAAAAAAAGGCAAGAAAGGTTACTAGTGTTTGAAAGATTAGGTTCGCTGACAAATCGCCAAGACTATAACCAATTTTTTCTACCACCGAGAGTTTTTGATTGGTGGCGGAGACAAATGCAGGAGAGGATGTACTCATTATTATTCAGTCTTCATTCGTGTAGCCATTCCCCAAAAGGCTACGCTTACCGCAAAAACCGTCCACAAGCACTGGGGGTAAAAAGGGCGGACAGTTGGTGGATGGCGAGCACTAAATATCGCCACTAAAGGCGCGCAATATACACAAATGCCTCAAAAAAAACTGCATCCAAGGCCTAAAAAGCGATCAATCGAACAAAAAATAACGCAGAAATGCCAAGCGCGTACACGCGCTGAAATAGGGCGGCTGTAAAGCGAGTTGAGAGTAAAAAATGAGAGAAAAACTGTGGGATAGGATGGGAAAAGGGTGCGCAAGTTTTGCAACCAATTGCGTCCATGGGGTGTGGATAGGTTGCAAACACACCCATCCTTGGGTGCGAATTAAAGACCTGTGATTAACGGATGTAACGGTTAATAATCAATTCGTACAGTTCTTGTTTACCGCTAGTTTGTGCGGGTTCACCATTGCTATTGCCAATCGCAGCTAAGTCGGCCAATGACATTTTACCCTGCTCAAATTCAGCGCCTCTGCCAGAATCAAAGGTCGCGTAACGCTCTTTGCGCAGGCCTTCCAAGGGTGATTTTTGCAACAGCTCATCAGCGATTAACAGTGCGCGGGCAAAAGTATCCATGCCGCCGATGTGGCCATAGAACATATCAGCCAAATCAGTGGAGTTGCGGCGAGTTTTTGCGTCGAAGTTCACACCGCCACCTTGCAGGCCGCCGGCACGCAAAATAACCAACATCAATTCAACAGTTTCATTGATGTTGTTGGGGAATTGGTCGGTATCCCAAGCGTTTTGGTAGTCGCCGCGGTTGGCGTCGATGCTGCCCAACATGCCGGCATCAGCGGCCACTTGCAGCTCGTGATCCATAGTGTGTTGCGCAAGGGTTGCGTGGTTGGTTTCAATATTGAGTTTGAAATCTTTATCCAAGCCGTGTTCTTTTAGGAAGCCAACTACGGT
>DAOQGS010000199.1:0-6450 GCA_035338675.1 Cellvibrionaceae bacterium | reverse complement strand
ATGGGTTTTCCATCGGCCCCGAACTCGCTGAGGGGCCTTATTTCACCGCCATATCCGCCCCTGCCACCTTTTCCCGCTTTTAAATAAACACAATCTGCCCGCTTGGGATATTTATTGCGTGTAATTGCCCATCGCCCGTTTTCGTCAATTTACCCACGAGGCTTAGGCTATGGCGCAATTAATACTCTTAGATCTCGACGGCACACTCTACGTGGATAATCAGATTCTGCCCGGCGCCCCAGAGGCTTTAGCTCAACTGCGAGAAACGCACGCCTTGGCGTTTATCACCAACACCACCACCCAAACTGCCGCAAGCTTGGTGGCCAAATTGGCCCGCATGGGGATTGAAATTGGGCAGGACGAACTCTTCACGCCGGTGCAGGCCACCTGGCAATACCTGCAGCAATGGCAGATCGAGCAGGGCCGCAGCCCCCGTGTGTGGCCCCTGGTGGCTCATGCCCTAGAGGCGGATTTTGCCGCTTACACCTTTGATGATAAAACCCCCGATGTGGTGGTATTAGGTGATATAGGTGAGCGCTGGAATTTAGGCCTAATTAATCAATTATTCCAATGCCTGCACCAGGGCAGCCAATTAATTGCCCTGCATAAAAACCGCTACTGGCAAACCGCCGAGGGCCTTAAAGCCGATATAGGTTTTTTTGTGGCGGGGCTGGAATACGTGACCGGCCAGGCCGCCAAAATTATGGGTAAACCCAGCGGGGAATTTTTCCAACAGGCGCTAGCGCGTTTTGGTTGCACAGTCGAGCTGAGTTTTATGGTGGGGGATGATATAGATTCCGACGTAGGCGGCGCCCAGGCGGCAGGGATAAAAGGCGTTTTAGTACAAACCGGTAAATACCGCGACCATTATTGCGCCCAGTCAGAGGTTAAACCCTGGGCGATTATTCGCGATATTAGTGTGTTGCCAGGTTTGCTGAGCAATAGCCAGTAAGTAATTCTGGCGGTGACAATTTAGCGCCTTTTTATCAGCACCTTTTTAATGTAATTCCCGCAGTGTCGGGAAACTATCTGGCGGTGCTTTAGTACTGCGAGCCCACCTGCGGTGATGAATGCTTATTATTTCAAACACGCTGTGAATACATCCTTGTAGGCTCGTCAAAAAGGTTCTTCTTTTTGACGGTTTGAAATAATAGGTATTCCTTGCTTCCGCTTCGTTAATAAGTTGAGGACTTACTGACTCGCAAACAGCAGTAGGGGCACCCCTTGTGGGTGCCCGCTCCTGATCGATAACCGAGACACAGGCAGGGCAACCACAAGGGTTGCCCCTACGCCCCCTCAACTTAATGACATTGCCGTGCGAAAGAGGGTAATAGGGTGTGTCCAATAGTTAACTCTGGCCTAAATAAACAATCGTGTATTTCAAACGGGTTGGCGTTCCCACGCTGAGCGTGGGAACGAGGAGCAGTTAGGTTTTTGGAGTTAAACGGTTTAACTGGCCACTATCCGTAATTACCCAAATAGACCCATCCTCAGCCACGTCCAAATCCCGCACGCGGCCCAACTGTTTTGCCACGCGCTCTTCGCCCACCACTTTATTGTCTTTAAATACCAAGCGCACCACACCGCCCGGAGTTAATGAGCTAATTAATAAATTATTCTCCCAACCGCTAAATAAACTGCCGCGATAAAAATTAATGCCGCCGGGGGCGATTACCGGGTCGAAGTAATAAATCGGTTGCTCCATACCCGCTTTAGCCGTAATGCCATCCCCTATGGGGGCGCCGCTGTAATCTTCGCCATAGGTAATGATTGGCCAGCCGTAATTTTTACCCGCTTGCGGGCGGTTGACTTCATCGCCGCCTCTAGGGCCGTGCTCCATGGTCCATAATTCCCCTGTTATAGGGTGAATGGCGGCGCCTTGTACATTGCGGTGGCCGTAGGACCAAATCTCCGGGCGGGCATTGGTTGTTGCCACAAAGGGGTTATCCGCAGGGATAGTACCGTCGGCTTTGATGCGCACCACCTTGCCTAAAGTGGTGCTGATATCCTGGGCAAAAACGCGGGATTCCGGCAGCGAGCGCTCGCCGAGGGTTACATACAGCAGGCCGTTTTTATCCCAGGCCAGGCGCGAACCAAAATGCAGGGTGGAATTCCAGGCGGGCATTTGACGGAAAATAACCTGCCAATTTTCCAAGCGTTTTTCATCGGTGGATAAGGTTGCGCGGCCTACAGAAGTGCCATTTTTACCGTCTTCGCGGGGTTCTGCATAACTTAAATATACATAGCGATTAGTGGCAAATTGCGGGTCTAAACTCACGTCCAACAAACCGCCCTGGCCGCCGCTGTATACCGTAGGCACCCCGCTAATATTGGCGGAAATCTGCCCGCTGGTTGTGACAATCACCAGGCTGCCGCCCTTTTGTGTAATTAACCAGCGGCCGTCAGGCATGCGGGTAATGCCCCAAGGGCTGCTTAATTTATCGGTAATTAAAGTGGCTTGAACGCTAAAACTGCTCAATTGCTCCGGCGCGCGGGTTTGCTCGGGAAACGCGCGGGTTTGTTGTGGCGCATTGGGCTCAGGGGTGAGTACCGGAGCACCGGTACTGCTGGTGGTACTGCTGCTGGAACTGCTGGAGCTACTTGAAGAGGGACTACCGCTTGATGAGCTGCTACTGGATGAGCTACTGGATGAACTGCTGCTCACGCCCGCGCCACTACTACTGCCACCGCTGCCACACCCCAATAAACTAACACTCAACAACACCAGCGCAGCAAAACGGCTTTTTTTGCTGTATTTACGGATATTCACATGCTTAGCCATGGGTTATTCCTCGCATCAATGAACGTAAAAAACGGCTTTGATCATACCCCGCCCCATAAGTACTTACCATGCAAGCGAACGGCTACAAGTGCACAGATAAAACATTTAATCCTGAAAACCTCAGCGGCCCCGCAAGGCAGGTGTCAAGACACTAAATATTTGCGGTTTTTTCAGTATTTGGCGACGGCCATTATCCTAAAAACCGCAGTTGAACTCGTAGCGAGGGTGCCTAAGACGCTGAATATGGGCGCTTTTTTGTCAAAATTTGGCGAAAGCAGTAGTCACCACTACGGTGAGTCAAATTTTGACAAAAAAGCGTGCAGATTCAAGTATTAGGCGGCCGCAGTAGAGTTCAACTGCGTTTTTTAGGATTATTAATAAGGCATGGGTGTCCGGTCGATGTTGTCTTCTTAGCGGGACGATTTTGGCATTGCCTGTTTCAGCCCTACCACGCCTGTTCTAGACGGGAAATAAAGGTGATTTTTTAGTTTTGCCTGAGCATCGCGCTAAAGGCTAAGCCCGGCCTTAGGGCCTGAACTTAGAATTAAATAAATTTCTGTAACGTCTCTTCCGCATTTAATCGCCGTCATCTCGCACGCAGGATGACACAGGCCCGATAGCAAACGACCACAATGGGGTTTATTGACCGGACACCCATACCTCTAGGTTAGGCAGCCACAGAGACACACGCCCTGATTTCCCAAGCGCACTAAACCCTCAGCTCGCGAGGCGGTTGCCACCACATCAAACAAACCTAATAAAGATTTTATTAATTTAGGTATTGCTAATTTAATATTATCAAATATACTCAACAAAACCCCTCCAGAATCCGAGCTGCCATGAACGATACCTTCACCAACAACCCCGCCATGCAGGCCCACGCCGCTAAAGCCGCCAGCCTGTTAAAAGCCCTGGCCAACGAACACCGGCTAATGATTATGTGCACCCTTATCGATGGGGAGCTGTGCGTGGGCGATCTAAACGAGCGGGTGCCCCTGAGCCAGTCTGCCCTCTCCCAACACCTAGCCAGCCTACGAGAGGCGGGTTTAGTGCGCACCCGCAAAGAATCCCAAACCGTGTATTACGCGGTGAACGGCAATGAGGCGAGCAAAATCATCGCAGTTTTACAGTCCATTTATTGCCCACCCGCTTAATTGCCCAACCGCTGAGGAGCCCGCCATGCAACGCATTCCCCCTCTTGATTTAATCAGCCGCAAAACCGCCGACACCTGCATTTTGGATGTACGCACCGCAGCGGAGGTAAAAGCCGCCAGCCTGCCCGATTGTTTGCACATCCCCCTGCATGAACTCACCCCCGAGCGCCTGCAGGCAGTACTGTCCAAAAGCGGTAAAGATGGCCGCTGTATTTACCTGCTGTGCCAAGCGGGCCGCCGGGCAGAGATGGCCGCCGAGCAGCTGACGGGCAAAATAAACGCCGAGCTGTGCATCATCGAAGGCGGCATGGAGGCGGTTAAACAATCCAATATTCAGCTCAATGCGCCCGGCCCCAAGGTGATTTCCTTGGAGCGGCAGGTGCGCATTATCGCCGGGCTCTTGGTGCTAACCGGCGCAGCCCTGGGCGCCTGGGTCAACCCGGCTTTTTATGGCCTATCAGCCTTCGTTGGGGCGGGGCTTACCTTCGCGGGGATCAGCGACATCTGCCTCATGGGCATATTGATCGCCAAAATGCCCTGGAATACCTAGTCCATTAACGCTTAGGGGATTTTTATGCTGCTGTTGATTGGACTTGCCATTGGGCTGATCTTGGGGCTGACCGGCGCAGGGGGATCGGTATTTGCCGTGCCCCTGCTGATGTTACTGGCCGGCACCCCCATGCTGGAGGCCACCGGGATTGCCCTCGGCGCTGTAGCGGCGGCGTCCCTGTTCGGCAGCCTGCGTAATCGGGCGTCCGGCATGATCCTTTGGGTGCCGGGCCTGCTGCTCGCCGCCACCGGTATGCTCAGCGCACCTATAGGTAAATGGCTGGCCCTACAAACACCGCCGCAGGTTTTAATTTTGAGCTTTAACGCCCTAGCGGTGCTGATTGCCCTGCGCATGGGGTACAGCGCGGCGGTTAACCCGGAACAGGCCCAAGTGGTGCGCGCCAGTGTGCACCCGCCGGTGGCGCCGGGCGGCGCCCTCTGCCCCCTAAGCCCCAGCGGGCAATTTCAACTGCGCCTGCCCTGCGTTAGCGGGCTATTGATGGGCGGCGCCCTGGTGGGTTTATTGTCCGGCTTGTTGGGCGTGGGGGGCGGGTTTTTGATTGTGCCGCTACTGCTGGCGCTTAGCCCCATCGGCATGCCCCAGGCGGTAAGTACCTCATTGGTGGTAATTACCCTGGTGAGCAGCGCGGGGTTTATCAGCCACTTAACCTTGCACCAGCCCCTGGATTGGAGCTTATTAGGCTTAATCACCCTGGGCAGTCTATTGGGCATGGCCCTAAGCCAAGGTCTAGCCAAAAAAATTGCCAATGCCCGGCTGCAAAAACTATTTGCTGCAAGCTTAATTGCCGTTGCGCTCATTTCATCAAAAACCCTGATTTTCCCTTAACACGCGCATGCACACAGAGTTTTAATCATTAATTTAAGAGGCAAGCATTATGATTTTCCGGCAATTATTCGAGCGCGAATCCTCCACCTACACTTATTTAATCGGCTGCAGCCAAACCCGCGCGGCGGTGTTAATTGATACGGTAAAAAGCCAGCTGCCGGTGTATTTGCAATTATTGGCGGAATTAAATTTAAACTTGGTGGCCGTGTTAGACACCCACACCCACGCCGACCACATCACCGCCGCAGGCGCCCTGCGCGATACCACCGGCGCACTCACCTATTTAGGCGCCGAGGCCAACTCCAACTGTGTATCCAAACCCCTGCAGCACGGTGCGATCATTCCCGTCGGGCAACTGGCCATCACCGCTTTACACACCCCAGGCCATACACCGGATTCCTATAGTTTTATTTTAAAAGTAGACAACCAAACCTACGCCTTTACCGGTGATACCCTATTAATTCGCGGCACCGGCCGCACGGATTTTCAAAACGGCAGCGCCGCAAGCCAATACAGCAGTTTATTTAATTGCCTGCTGCAATTACCGGAAAACACCTGGGTATACCCCGGCCACGATTACAAAGGCTGGACGGTGAGCACCATAGGCGAAGAAAAAGCCCACAACCCCCGTTTGCAGGTAAAAACCCCGGCGGATTATATAAACCTGATGGACGGGCTAAATTTACCCAACCCGCAATTAATGGATGTAGCGGTGCCAGCAAACCAGGCCTGTGGGCAGGGGTAAAATTCCCCTCCCGTGAGAGGCAGCAGGTGCAGGACAAAGACGTGATTGTGTTGCCTGGCCGATCTGCAGGATCACAACAATTATTATTCGGAAGTCTTTGACGGCGGCTTTTTTATTTTCCACACCCCTATATTTGGCGGGCTGGCGGAATCGTTAGTTTTTAGTTTGATGGATTCAACGGTGTTGACTTTGGTGGTGATAACGGTGGTTTATTATGCTTATCCTTACGAGGAGCAGAAGGCTGCGTCTTGATAAATGAAAGATAAATCGTGAGTCTCCGCGCTATGTCCCCCTCCCCTTTTCAAGGAGAGGGTTGGAAGCGCGGGCGGCAACAGTTATACCTACGATGCCAACGGCAGCATGACGGCTACCA
>DAOQGS010000198.1:0-6451 GCA_035338675.1 Cellvibrionaceae bacterium | reverse complement strand
GGTTTTGGATAACACGCCATTGATGGCCAATAACACCATGGCCGTGTAAATGGCGAGGAGGCCCTCGGTGCGGGCGTGCATAGCGTTACGTATATAGGCGTTAAGTTAAGTGTTGTTCTAACCAGGCGGCGGCACCGGCAAAGGCTACTTCAGGGTGAACAATTAAGTCCGCTGGCACATCGGCCACATAACCTTTTTGCGCGCCCTTGGCGGTGAATTTTTCGCTAAAGCTGCTGGTGCGCAAGAAATCTGCAAAGCGCGGCAAAATACCTCCCGCCATATACACTCCACCGGTGGCGCCATAGGTGAGGGCTAGGTTGCCCGCAAAGGAGCCGATCAAACTGCAAAAGGTTTGCAGAGTTAACAGGCAGCTGGCATCGGAGCCTGCCAGAGCATGCTGCGTAATATCGGCGGGTTTAAACGCGCCGGGCGCCACGCCCTGCACAGCGGCAATGGCTTGATGCAAATGCACAAGGCCGGGGCCGGAAATAAATACTTCGGCCGACACGTGGCCAAATAACGCCATGGCAGCCTTAATAACATCGGCTTCAAAGGCATCGCTAGGGGCTAGGTTCACATGGCCGCCTTCGCTGGGCAGGGGCAGCCACTTGCCGTTGTAATTCACCACGCCCGCCACACCCAGGCCAGTGCCTGGGCCAAAAACTGCCTTATTGCCGTGGGGGTCGGCGCGGCCGGGTTTGATGTTAATGAGATGCTCCGGGTGAATATCCCCAGCGGCGGCGGCCACAGCGGCGAAATCATTCATCGCGATAAACCGCGCCAGGCCAAATTCTTCAGCAACGGCCTTGCAGGAAAACGCCCAATTTAAATTCGTCATGCGCACCTTATCGCCCACCACGGGGCCTGCTATGGCGGCGCAAATGGCCTTGGGTTGCAGGCCGGGCACTAAATTGATGTAGGCGCGCAGGGCATCGCTGAAATTGGCGTAGTTGCCAGCGGGTAGGATATGAATATCGCTGAAGGTGAATTGATCGTTGGCTTTGCCGCTCACCAGAGCAAAACGGGCGTTAGTTCCGCCGATATCGGCGACGATAGAAGGGTACATAGAGGTTATCCAGGGCGCTAAAAAAATCGGCCACAATAGTGAAGCCGCTTAAGGTGGTCAAGGTGACCTGAAAGCATGCACACAAAAAAGGCCCTTGCGGGCCTTTAAGGGTGTGTGGCGTTTGGCGTTGGCGCCAAACTAGATATTTGCCATTAGCGCTTGTCGCGAGCTGGGTATTCCCGCGTGGGGTAACCTGTATACAGCTGGCGAGGACGGCCAATTTTTAAACCTTCGGTGACCATTTCATGCCAGTGGGAGATCCAGCCCACGGTGCGGCCCACAGCAAAAATAGCGGTGAACATCTCGGTGGGAATACCAATGGCTTTCATGATGATGCCCGAGTAGAAATCCACGTTGGGGTAGAGTTTTTTCTCGATGAAGTAAGGGTCTTCCAGGGCGATCTGCTCGAGGCGCTTGGCGATTTTCAGCAGTGGATCGTTCTCCAAACCAAGCTCGGTTAATACCTCGTCACAGGTTTGCTTCATCACTTTGGCGCGGGGGTCAAAGTTTTTATACACCCGGTGGCCGAAGCCCATCAGGCGGAACGGATCATTTTTGTCTTTCGCCTTGGCTACGTATTTTTCAATATTGGCTACATCGCCAATTTCTTCGAGCATATCTAACACGGCTTCGTTCGCGCCGCCGTGGGCCGGCCCCCACAGGGTGGCGATACCCGCTGCAATACAGGCAAATGGGTTGGCGCCCGAGGAGCCTGCCAAGCGCACAGTAGAGGTGGAAGCGTTTTGTTCGTGGTCGGCGTGTAATAGGAAGATGCGATCCATAGCGCGCGCCAACACCGGGCTTACGTAAGGTTCATCGCAGGGGGTGCCAAACATCATATGCAGGAAGTTCTCTGCATAACTCATTTTGTTGTTTGGGTACACGAAGGGCTGGCCCACGCGGTGTTTGTAACACATGGCCGCCAGGGTGGGCATTTTGGCAATTAAACGGTGGGCGGAGATGATACGGTGCTGTGGGTCGGAGATGTCCATCGCATCGTGGTAAAACGCCGACAGGGCGCCCACTACGCCGCACAGCATAGCCATGGGGTGAGAGTCGTAGTGAAAGCCCAGTAAAAAGCGGGCGATGGACTCGTTCACCATGGTGTGGTGGGTGATGATGTGTTTGAACTCGGCGTTTTGCTCTGGGGTGGGCAGTTCGCCATTGAGCAATAAATAGCAGGTTTCAAGATAATCAGATTTTTCCGCCAGCGTCTCGATAGGATAACCGCGATGCAGTAGGACGCCCTTGTCACCGTCGATAAATGTGATCTTCGATTCACACGAGGCAGTGGAAACAAAGCCCGGGTCGTAAGTAAAGTAGCCTTTGCTCACTAAGCCGCGTACGTCGATCACGTCTGGGCCGAGGGCGCCAGAGTAGACGGGCAACTCAATGGGGGAAGACAACCCTTCGACCGTAAGTTGAGCTTTCTTGTCAGTCATTACGGACTCCTATAGATGTTGAGTAGTGTTATGGGTGCTTAGGCTCGGGCAATAACCCGGCCCCTATGCCTGGTTGTGCGTTGTCATAGCAGTAAACAGGCCGATTCAGGCGCAGCGGAGGAATTATCTAAAACCTATCCTTTCCGAAAGTGGCCAGTACAAAACAATGGGTTATTTCTAACTGGGTAACTGTCTGCTCTTTGTCTAATCTATTTGCCTGATTATTATTCGCCACCAGGATTTTACCGGGCTGCTGTTTTCGCTGTGTTTCTTCTTTTTACTGAGCTACTTAGTATCTATTTGCGTTCTATCTAGGTTCTGAGCATACACGCAAATAAAATCACGCGGCTTTAGCTGCGCGCCATCTGCGTACCGTCACACGCAGGAGTACCTATTTAATTAAGGCTCCTCATGCAGGCACTACTGCTTTGAACGGGCTAGCTGTCGCTTAAATAGCGTTGAGTGGAGTATAGAGAAAAAGCACCAAATCAAGGAAGCAGAGATTGGTGAAAGCTAAAGTTAAATCCGCTTGAGTACCGATGGTATTCCATTTTGCGCATTCGCGGTGCGAAATTTGTGAAAAATCCCAATATGGGTGCGTTTTTGCCTGTTGAGCCCAGAGAAATAAAGGGTTTTACCGCAATGTTCGTTTGTATTTTCTGCCTTGCATATCTATAATTCGCGCCGTTTTTGCGATCGCAAAGCTCCACTTTTCGTTTGTTTCGTCGAGCTGTGAGGGTGCTAAGTTAAGATCACCCGAAGGGGAGTGTTTGCCTTTTTTGTGCGTGTGATGCGTATTTATATCGGCAAACAGTGCTTTTAGTAAGCCGTAAGCACGATTGCAGCCAAGTTAGTTCGGCTGCTGCAATGAACGGGTTGAGTGTTTCAGCGGCTATATTCGCCAATTGTGCCTGCGTGCGCAGGGCTTTGCAGTCAGCTGCCGCTTGGGTAAGCAATCAATTTAAATCCTGACACGAAGGTACCAATACTGTGAATAAAAACAGACCCGTCAATCTCGATCTGGCCACGATCACGCTGCCTGTGACCGGCTATGTCTCCATCCTTCATCGAATTAGTGGTGTAGTCATGCTGGCGGGGGTGCTGGGCTTGCTCTGGTTGCTCGATGCGACCCTCAGTTCAGAAGCGGGGTTCGCCGCAGTGCAAAAATGCCTGTCATCGCCGGGAGCCAAGATTGTAATTTGGGGCATCTTCTCGGCCCTGGCCTACCATTTGGTGGCGGGCATTCGCCACTTGATTATGGATATGGGCGTCGGTGAGTCCTTAGAGGGCGGTCGTTTAGGCGCTAAATTGGTGTTGGTTATCGCAGCGGTATTAATTGTAGGTTTGGGGGTTTGGTTATGGTAAGGGCGGCAACCAGTTTCGGTCGCAGTGGGGTTAGCGACTGGATTGTTCAGCGTTTTAGCGCAGTTATTTTGGCTGCTTACACAGTGTTTATTGCGGGTTTCTTAATCGCCCACCCAGGCCTGGACTACGCCACCTGGCATGCCCTATTTGGCAATTTGGCAGTAAAAATTTTTACTCTGTTGGCGCTTTTATCTGTAGCCGCGCACGGTTGGATCGGCCTTTGGGCGGTCATTACCGATTACCTCACCGCACGGGTTTTAGGCTGTAAAGCACTGCCCCTGCGTATGTTTATTCTGGCGACCTACGCCGTTGTCACCTTCGCCTACGTGGCCTGGGGAATTCAGATTTTGTGGGGTAATTAAGTTATGGCAAGTCTTCGTACCATGAGTTTTGACGGCATCGTGATTGGTGGCGGTGGTGCCGGTATGCGCGCCGCACTGCAGATGGCGCAGTCAGGGTTCAAAACAGCAGTAATTACTAAAGTATTTCCAACCCGCTCCCATACAGTTTCAGCCCAGGGTGGCATCACCTGTGCCATTGCCAGTGACGATCCCAACGATGATTGGCGCTGGCATATGTATGACACGGTGAAGGGCTCCGATTACATCGGCGACCAAGACGCCATTGAGTACATGTGTTCCGTCGGCCCCGAAGCCGTATTTGAGCTTGAGCACATGGGCCTGCCGTTTTCGCGCACTGAAAAAGGCCGCATCTACCAGCGTCCATTTGGCGGTCAATCCAAAGATTTCGGCAAAGGTGGTCAAGCTGCGCGCACCTGTGCGGCAGCGGATCGAACCGGCCACGCCCTGTTACATACCCTCTATCAGCAAAACGTCAAAGCCAATACTGTTTTCTTGAACGAGTGGTTTGCCGTCGATTTGGTTAAGAACCAAGATGGCGCCGTGGTGGGTGTTATTGCTATTAATATGGAAGACGGCGAAACCGTTTATATCCGCTCTAAAGCGACTGTGCTGGCCACTGGTGGAGCGGGGCGCATCTACGCATCCACCACCAATGCTCACATCAATACCGGCGACGGCGTAGGCATGGCTCTACGCGCGGGCTTCCCGGTGCAAGACATCGAGATGTGGCAGTTTCACCCCACGGGTATTGCCGGTGCGGGGGTTTTGGTTACCGAGGGTTGCCGCGGTGAAGGCGGCTTTTTGGTCAATAAAGATGGCGAGCGTTTTATGGAGCGCTACGCTCCCAATGCTAAAGACTTGGCAGGCCGCGATGTGGTGGCGCGCTCCATGGTGCGGGAAATTATCGAAGGCCGCGGCTGCGGCCCCAACGGTGACCACGTATTGCTCAAGCTCGATCACCTGGGCGAAGACGCGCTCAACGCTAAGTTGCCGGGTATTTTGGAATTATCTCGCACCTTCGCCCACGCCGATCCGGTCAAAGAACCTATTCCCGTCGTGCCCACTTGCCATTACATGATGGGTGGTATTCCCACCAATATTCACGGCCAGGCATTAACGCTGGACAGCAATGGTCGCGATCAAGTCATCCCCGGTTTATACGCCTGTGGTGAAGTGGCCTGCGTATCCGTGCACGGCGCCAACCGTTTGGGCGGCAACTCGCTGTTGGATCTGGTTGTATTTGGCCGCGCCTCCGGCTTATTTATTGAAAAAGCCCTGCGCGAAGGCATTGAGCTGCGCGAGGCCAGCCAGGCGGATTTGGACCAAGCCATGAGCCGTCTCAACCGCTTAAATAACAGCACCGGCGGCGAATCGGCTACAGTTCTGCGCAAAGAGCTGCAAACCATCATGCAGAATTACTTCGGTGTGTTCCGCACCGGTGAATTTATGCAGAAGGGTATTGAGCAGTTGGCGGCCCTGCGCTCGCGCATCGAACAAATTGGCCTTAGCGATAAAAGCGCTGCGTTTAACACTGCGCGCATCGAAGCGCTGGAAGTGCAAAACCTGTTTGAAGTGGCGGAAGCTACCGCCATTGCCGCCGAAGAGCGCAAAGAATCCCGCGGCGCCCATGCGCGGGAGGACTTCGAAGAGCGCGATGACACCAACTGGCTGTGTCACTCCATTTATTTCCCAAGCGCTAAACGTGTAGCTAAGCGTGCCGTTAACTTTGCACCTAAAACGGTGGAAGCGTTTGAACCTAAAGTGCGTACTTACTAAGTGGGGCAGGTGATTTTATGTTGAAAGTAGAAGTGTACCGCTACAACCCAGAGACCGACGCCAAGCCCTACATGAAAACCTATCAGGTAGATACGGGCGGGAAAGACTTGATGGTGTTGGATGTGCTTGAGTTATTGAAGGGGCAGGATGAAACCCTCGCCTATCGTCGCTCATGCCGCGAAGGCGTGTGCGGCTCGGATGGTATGAATATCTCCGGCAAAAATGGCCTGGCCTGTGTGACCCCACTATCCAGCTGCGTAAGAAACAATACTCTGGTGCTGCGCCCGCTACCTGGGTTGCCGGTTATTCGCGATCTGGTGATTGATATGAGCCAGTTCTACGAGCAGTACCGCAAAATTGAGCCCTATTTGCAAAACCACACGCCTGCGCCAGCCATCGAGCGGTTGCACGGCAAGCGTGGCGACGGTGCCGGTGGCATT
>DAOQGS010000197.1:0-6453 GCA_035338675.1 Cellvibrionaceae bacterium | reverse complement strand
GTGGGTGATAAACGCCTGGGCGGTTTTTTCTTCATCCCCCCAATAACCCTTCGCTAGGCCAATGCCGCCGATATACAGCTCGCCTGGCACTTGGTTGGGGCGCGGCTGCAGGCTTTGATCCAGCACATAAAAGCTCTGGTTGGTCATGGGGTAGCCGTAGGGGATGGATTTCCAATCGCTGCGAGTGTGGCGCACGGGGTAATAAATGGACCAGATAGAGGCCTCGGTGGCGCCGCCCAGGCTCAATACCTCAAGCTCCCTCAACTGCTGCAATTGCTGGGGCAGGCCAATGGGAATCCAATCGCCGCTGAGCATAAACAGGCGCAGGGGCCAGGAGTGACGGCTGGTGTGGTAGTCGGCAAATAACTGCGCCAGGGCGGGCACAGAATTCCACACCGTCACCTGCGCGGCCTGCACCAGTTGG
Source organism: Cellvibrionaceae bacterium (assembly GCA_035338675.1). Lineage (GTDB taxonomy): Bacteria > Pseudomonadota > Gammaproteobacteria > Pseudomonadales > Cellvibrionaceae > CAMCXE01. The sequence goes on along the minus strand of DAOQGS010000197.1, from coordinate 6,029 downwards.
CCGCAGAGGGCCGGGTCCCGGCCTGCGCCTTCCGGGGGAATCAATAGGCTCGCCCCGGCTGCTGCTGCGCCGAAGATGTCGTACACCGAGAGGTCAAAATTCAGCTCCGACAGGCCGCACAAACAGTCCGCTGGGGTGAGGTTAATGCGGCGGTTGATGTCCAAAATACTGTTGACTGGCCCTGTGTGATCCAGGGTTACACCCTTGGGTGTGCCGGTGGAACCGGAGGTGAAAATCACGTAGGCGGTGTCACTGAGCTTCTGGCGCGCTGGCAAGTCCTTCATGCTCACGGCCAAATCATCCTCGGGCAGCGCTTCAAGATCGAAGAGGGTGAGGCCCGCGAGGGCTGCATCCGTAAGCCAGGCCCCTTGGGTAACGGCCAGGCGGCAATCGCAGCGGTTTAAAATGTCCTGTTTGCGGGCCAGGGGCTGGCGGGGGTCCAGGGGCACATAGGCGCCCCCGGCGGCCAGGATGCCAATGGCCGCCACCACCTGCTGCCAGCCCTTGCTGCAATACACCGCCACCAGCTCACCCGGCGCCAGCTGGCTGTACTGCAGCTGGCGGGCTAAGCGGTTGGCAAGGAGGCGCACGGCGCCGTAGCTGAGGGTTTGTAGGCTGTTAGGATCCGCAGGGTCCGTAAGAAAACGCAGATAAGGAGCGGCGGGGGTTTGGGCGGCCTGCTGGAAGAACAGGCTGTGCAGGTGCTGCTGGGGGACTAAATCTTGGCTGAGGTTATACACCTGGTGTTTAATCTGCTGGGCCTCCGGGCGCAGGTCGGTATAGGTTTTTTCCCAGATGCTGCTGGATTGCCCTGCGCTGCTGGCATCACTTAATAGCGCATCAATCAGGCGGCTGTAGGCTGCGAACATGGCGTCGATAACGCCCGGCTCAAAGGCGCTGTCCATGGTGTCCCAGTTGAGGGATACACCCCCATCTGGGCGGCTGATGGCCTGGTGGTCCATCAACACCTGGGGGGTTTCTAAGCCGCCAGCAATGGCATAGTCCCCTTCCATTTGAAACCGCCCGGGCTGCACAGGGTTGCCCAATTCATTAATCATGCTCACAAACGCCACTGGGCTTGCGGCGCGGAAGGTGGATTTATCCTGGCGGTTGCGCTCTTGTAATACTTCCATGCCGCACACTAAGGATTTAGTGGCATTGCGGAAAATTTCCGCGTGAATACTTTTACAAAAATCTAAAAAACTCTGGCCCGCTTTGCGCTCCACTTCCATCAATAAAGTGCCGGCAAAATTCGCCACCGCTTCGCTTAAATCCCCCATATTTTGGTTGCGAATTTGATACATCAGCATGGTGACGGAAAAATGTCCCTGCTTGGACCAATAGGCCAATACCCAGGTAAATACACTAAAAATAAGCGCGGTGGCGGAGATATTCTGTTTATTGGCTTTGGTGGCGAGCATGGCCCAGCGCTCGGGGCCGATAATTAATTTGCGGCGAATTAACCGCGAGCGGCGAATGGCCTCGGTTTGCGCGCGCAGGGGTAATTGCGGGCCGGGGGGTAGGGTTTCCAGCCTCTCAAACCAGAATTTCAACATGGTTTGATAGCGGCTGGAGGCCTTTAATTGCGCCATCTGCTCGGCCACATGGGCAAAATCCAGGGGTTTTTCCGGCCAGTGGCCGTTGATGTCATCATAAATGGCGGATAATTCGTGCAGCACTATGCGAATACTGGAGCCGTCTAATAACAATAAATCCAAATTAATATGCACGCGGTAGCCGCTGGCAATCTGCGTTACCGCCACCTGAATATTCGGCACTAATTCCACATCGCCATCCACCCGGTACAAACTATCCCGGCGACCTTCTAGCGCTAAATTCAGTGCATCGCCATTCATGGCGGAATAATCCTGCACATCAGGCACCACCGGCACCACCTGTTGCACCCACACTTGAGTATCCGGCGCCACCCAGGCGCGCAACATGGGGTGGCGGGCCACAAGAATTTCCACTGCGCGGTAAAGCCTGTTGATATCCAGCTCAGAAAATTCGTGCTCTACATATAAATGGGTGTGCACATGTAAATCAAAATCCTTGCGGCGGCCCATAAAAAAAGCCCGCTGCAAGGTAGATAAATACATCGGGGTGGGCGTGGAGGTTTTTGCACAACAGGCGGTTAAATTCATAGCTTGCTCACATAGGCGCCTTTAAGGCGCTTAATCCAAAATAATTGCTTAACCCATGGCGTTACACATGGGGAAATGAATACAGGGTATTGCATACAGTCGCAGTGGAAATGCGTATAGGCTCGCCAAAAAATTCTCTTTTGACGGTCTGAAATATTTCTATGTATTTCTGCTGGCCCAGTCATAAGACGCGCTGGCCATTGCGAACGAATGCCCACCAGCCTAACCAGTGGCAAGAAGCTGGACAATTTGCCTTTTGATTACAGTGTGTCTCGTTTTCTGCGGGCATTGTTACTAGCTGCACGGAAGCAATGAATACACATCATTTTTGACGAGCCTACACGGCTGTATTCACGGCGTGTCTGAAATGATGTGTATTCATTACCGGTGCCTAGGTAGTAAGAGCACGCATAAAAAAACCGGCCAAAGCCGGTTTCAATTGTTTCCACACGAGATTGGACACTGGTGTGAATATTTATTCAGCAAGATCCAATTGTGTACTGGCTTCAAATTCCAAATTACACACAGGGTTTTCAACTCCACGGAAATATTCGCTGGCTTTGCGCCAAACTAAATTACCCACTTTTTTACCGGCGGTGCGGCCGTCTAAATCGCCTTGGATAAAGTGAATTCCGCCGTAACGGCGCGAAATTCCGGCATCATCCGCCGCATCGGTAAAGGTGGCCCAGCTGAATTTAATATCGGCCGCAGGCACTAAACCCGGTTCAACGCGGGAGCTACCGGCACGCACAATATCGGATACGCCTAACACATCGCTTTTGGTGAAATTGCGCAATACAGCGGCGCCTGCAGCACTAAAAGTACTGTGGCCGGAGAACCACTCAGGAAATGGCGGGGTGTTGAAATTGCTAGCCTGATAGGTTTGCCATTGCGAGCCGAGCATTGAGATTGTGCCCTGGCCTGGGCCGCCCCAGCCTTGGATGGTTTCGTTGGCAAATAGGTAATGAATTGCGGTGATTGGGCGCACGTAATCAAATTTGCGTTTGGCTGTCCAGGCGGTGATGGCCGCATCGTGCATGGCATTACCCAAGGCAAAAAACATTTTGGCGTCTTGGTCGATGCTGTGGTTATCCCGCGCAGATACTTTTAAGCCAAATAACATCCAGTGGCCGGGTGGGAATTCAGAGTTGGGGCCATCCGCCCAGTATTCCGCTACGGATTTTTGATAATCCGTTAAATTCGCTTGGTAGGCGATAACTTCTTTGGCTTGGTCAATATATTTTTGGCTGCCGTACATGGCGGGTTTAACGCTGGCAGGTACATATTGGTCGGTGCTGGTTAATGCGAAGGGTGTAACTTTAAACCACTGGGCACCTAAAAATGGTTGTACAGCGCCGCCTACAATCAGCGGCTGCCAGCGGTTGGGGTCGTTGATTTGAGTGGGCGTATTAACAGCAACATAGCCTGTGTAATCTTTGTAAGCACCGGGGGCTAAATCCCCCAGCTGGTTGGCGCCGTCGTGGTGGCGAAAATCCAATAGAGCCTGGCAGGTTTTATTGCCCACACCGGCAGGCGTAGCCACGTCCATGCTCATGTTGGCAGGGTCAAAACCCTGAGAGGTTAACAAGGCGTCGAAATTAGCTTTGCGAGCGGGGAATAAATCTACGGCGGCGCGGTAGGCGGCATAGCTAATGGCTTGGGTTTTATTGGCGTCGGTGCGCTCAAGCACGGGGCGGCGCAGGCTGTTGCCGAGCATAGTACCCGCGGCTTTTTTATCGTAGGGCGCCCAGGCGTCGTACATACAGGTATTTACCATGGCGATGGCGCGGGCGGTCATGGGAGGGCCGGGGCGGGTGGTGCGAATAGCATCCAAGATGGCCTCTTCCCAAACGGTAACGGCATTGGGGGCCGCCTGTGCGGATAAAGCCAACAGGGAGCTGGCCAGTGTGATGCCCGTTAATAATTGTTTTTTCGTAAATATACGCATTGTCAGATTCCTACCTCTAATTGCTGGGATGAGTGTTGTGTGCTGTTTTAACCGAATAATTTAACGATCTCAGGTTAATTAACCGACGGGGCACGGGTCTTGCGGGGCGATTTTGGTGGATTAGCGGCGCTGACAACAGCCAACAATTACGGACTCAGTGTAAGGGGATGTAGCCTATTTACTTTTTTGTTCGGTGCCGTTTGGCAGAGTTTATTAGGTTAAATAACGCAGTTTTTATGCTGCTGGAGATGTTTTTCTTAACGGTGATCAGCAGGCGCGATGGCCTGGGCAATTTAATTTTTAAGGGCAAGTGGGCAGTTTTTGTTGCCTGCGGTGCTGGCTATAGCTACACCGCGAGTCAATTAATAATTGGCCTGGGTTTATTCTGTTACCCGCTAGTGAATATTCACTTTTAATAATTTTGCAACAGGAAATAATTACTGGGGTTAATTCCTCTCGCTGATTAATACGTGCATTCAGAACAGCACTGGATTGTGATAATTAGCTGTGGCAAACAAGGGCAACCACAAGGGTTGCCCCTACCACACTGCAACATATTTAGCCGACGGGTTTCACAGCGCCCATCTCTGCATGACCTGCACCCCATAGCGCCTTAAAGGCTTAGGCGCCCAATCACAAACGCCACCAGCGCGGCTAAGGGCAGGGTGGCGCACCAGCTGAGCAGAATATTTACCAGCGCTTGCCGGTGCAGCCCGCCGCTGCTGGCCCCCGCCCCGGCAATGGAGCCCACCGCCACATGGGTGGTGCTTACCGGCAGGGCGAAATGGCTGGCGGCAAACACCAAGCCAGCGGTGGTGATATTGGCGGCCAAGCCCGAGCGGGTATCCAACTGGCTGAGTTTCTGGCTGAGGGTTTGCGCCACCCGCCGGGAGCAGAGCAGGCCCCCGGCGGTCATAAACACCGCCACGGCAACAATCGATGCATTTAACGAAACAGCCCCCGCCGCCAGCAAAATAGCAGCAAGTTTAGGGGTGTCGTTAAGGCCGCGGGCAAAACAAATGGCCATGGCCGAAGCGACGTGCAGCCAGTCCCACCAGGGTTTTACCGCCACTTGTGTTGTGGCACCAGCGCAGGCACCGCTGCTGGTGCCCAGTTGCACCCCAAACCCGTCGTTGCGGTTGCTGGCCATGTGCAACCGGCCATTGCCCTCGAGGGCGGCCACCGGTTCGGCGCTGATACACACACAGGCCTCTTCCAGCGGCAGGCTGCGCACACTGCGATACAACAGGGCGCCCAGGGCAGCAGCCAGAATGGGGCTTAACAATAGGGGCAGGGCAAAAAACTGCAGCAGGGGCGCCCAGTTCACGGCGCCCACTATGCCAAGCCCTGCTCCCACTAAACCACCGAGCAGGGCGTGGGTGGTGGAGACGGGTAGCCCCAGTCGGGTGGCGCTAAAGATAGTGAGGGCAGCGGCGCAGGCCACGGCAAACATAAAACCGCTGGCGCTGAGGGCGTCGCTGCTCACCAGGCCCTTGCCGGAGAAACTTGCCACCAGGCCATGGGCCATAAACAGCGCCACCAGGGCGCCACTGCAACTGGCAATGGCCGAAAGCATAAGGGCGCTGCGGTAACTTAGGGTGGCCGAGCCCCACACACTGGCAAAACCTTTGAAGTTGTCATTGGCACCGTTGCTAAAGGCCAACAAAAGCGCGACGAGGACGAGCGTTATGTGCATAGATAATCTCAGCAGCAGGCAGCGTTAGTGGGTGTGGTTTGGGTAAACGGAATGCTGCTGCCGCAGCCTTCAAACAGGCCAAAGTGGCGGCGGTTATCGCCGAAAAACTCAAAGTGTTGGGCGAGGCGGCTGAGCTTGAGCATGTCATGGCTATTGCCACAGCCGGGGTAGAGCTTGCCCGCCACATAGCGGTGGTGTTTATCCAGCACAAAGGCGTGGGGCTGCTGCTGGCAGGTGCCTT
>DAOQGS010000196.1:0-6470 GCA_035338675.1 Cellvibrionaceae bacterium | reverse complement strand
GGTAACCAGTAGTGATTTCAGCTTCAAGAGTCGCATCAAGGTATCAGGCCCGTTTAACACCCAGACCCGAGCGCCTTTAATCGTCTCCTGAATCTCTCTGCGCCATTTATAGACAAGGTGCGGAGGGCTGATCACAAGGATCCGTTTAAGACCTTCCTGTAACGCTATGGCAGCCATGCTGATGGACATCATGGTCTTGCCAGTACCCATTTCAGCATTCAGTACGGCCGCCTTCTCGTTTTGATCAAACAACAGCGCACTAAGTGCATAAACGGCTTCCGCCTGGGCCGGGAACGGCTTTCTCGCCAGAGCGTTTAGGATGTGCTGGCGCTTAGGATTGATAACTGCACCGGTATAAACCGGCGGATTATTCTGCTCAACTGCCGCCAATAATCCTGATCCAAACTCGCCAATAAAATCCCGTAATGACAGTACCTCTCCCTCGTTAGCGTCAGGTTCAGTTACCGCATCGCCGAATTCACTCTCCATATCGTCTAAATCAGTAGTGCCGATATTTTGATTGACGATCGCGCTTGCTTCATCGTGTGTATTTTGTTGATACATGAGACTTCTCCAATGAATAAAAATGAAAAAGCCCCAAGAATTCATCGCCCCAGGGCGATTAAACCCCTGGGGCGGTGATTAAAAAAACACAAGGCGTAATGCCCAACCTCCCATCCTCAATTGAATGGTGTGCGAAGAGGTCTTTTTTGCGCCGCTATTATCTAGCGCGTAATTACAACAGCAGTGCTAACTGTCCACTGGATTGAGCTTCTTTAACAGTTTCCGGCACCGCCTTGTGTGGAGCTGTATATAACGTCGGCGGAATGGTTAAAGCCCCCTCGGTTAATCCATTTTGAACAGCTTGGTTAAAATCCTTCTCGATTAACAGAAGCTGATGCCCTTGCAGATAAAATCCCTGCAACTCTGTTAACCAATTATTTTGGATACACCACTCCAATAGCACATCCTTCCAGTCATCGAGCAAACCGATTCGGCTGGTCTGTTTTACCTCCCTCCACACCCTATCCCAGTAACTGGGATCCGATTCGTCAGGCTCGCGATAAATGATTGATTGCATATTCATGCGATCGGGCTTAAGAAGCCTTTCATCAAAAATAAATACGTGGCATTGCGTCCCAACAATTGTGCTATAGGTCGTTTTAGTCACGAATTTTTTTAATGTTTTAGGATCGCCCACACAGATATTTTTTTGCAGTGGCATATTCTCCTCCTCCACAAAGCCAATATCCCTGATGCCAAATTCATGGTTCGGGATGGTGATCCTTGCAAAGAATTCTAGCGATACTGTTTCATTGCCCCAAAAGCTCATAAACATCAGCTTTTGATTGGCATCCAGCAAAAACGCATCGCAATATAACTGCATTGAAATATGGTTAATTTGAATTTCTAATAAACGCATAGATTCCTCTCTTTTATATTTAAAAGAGTCCCGGTAGGGACTCTCTACCGGGCAGGAAATGATTGCAACGCAACCGATTAATAATGTGACAGCGATTTTATACGCTATCGAATTGTAATAATTGAACCAAAGCGATCACCGGGTGTGACATCGATGGCTTTAATAATCGGCACAAAGCGATCTGTTGCGGTTACCACTTCAGTCACTTGCCCTTTGTCATCGATGTCCTGGGTTACCACTCGATCTTTCGTTTTATAGGTGCCGCCCTTAACCAGTAACGATCGTCCTCCTGGTGAGGTGACAATCCCTGAAACTAAGCCAGCGGCTAGCGTTAACGAGAGATGCCAATCACTAAGCTTTCGGCACGGCCTCCTAATATCCACACCAGAGCGACAGAAGAGCTGTTGAAAATCGGCCCATAAACAGGGATTTTTTTTCACCACCTCTGCCACCTGATCTTTATCGGGGATACACGTTTTAAATTCCAATTTGCGTTTTAATATATCGGCACTACAGATTGGAACGCGTCGCGTCGGAATTTTAGAATCGCACAATTCATCTGCGGCTAACCTATCCTCGCCTACGGCCAGTAACAGGCTTAGCGCTTCAGAATCACCCGATGAAACCTGATCCACACGCTTTCGATACCCTGTGACCACAATTTGTTTAAATTGCGCCTCGGGTAATCGGTGTACCTCAATATCCTTAATGTACCGAACCAATTGACGGGATAAATCCTTATCCAGAACATAATGCGGAATGATATAAATTAATAATCCACCAAACGACAGGCTCGAAATTGCATTTTTTAAAAATACTTTTTCTAACCGATCACGACCGTTTGACGTTTTTTCAGTCAAGTGAGTGGCTAATCGATCACCATAAGGTGGGTTCAGCCATAACACCTGGAACTGCTCTTTAGTTACAACACAGTGCTCAAAATCAGCATGTATCGTTGTGTCTAACAAGGTTTTAGCGTGATAAGCCCGTTGCTTGTCATATTCAATACCTGCAGAGTAAACGGTCGCCCCCAGCCCCTTGAGGTGATGGGCCAACTCAGCTAATGCTGTGCCCTCACCACAACAAGGGTCTAGCAGCCTGATGAGACCATGTTCTTCCGCCGGTGCGATATGCGACAGGATGCGAGTTAAAGAAAGCTCATCCGTTGGGAAGTAGCCGTTTTTAATAAAATTACGGGCAAGCCGTTGGAAAATAAGAGCCATGGTCGCTTACCTCCTTACCCAGCATTGGCTACCCTGGTCAAAGGTATATCCCATCTGACCTAGGTAATCTTTTTGCCGCCGCAGAACAAAGCGCTCTGCCGCTGAATCGAGTTTTACCACTGCACCTAATGGCCACAATTCACCAAATAGTTCGGCGACATCGTCACTGTCGGAGTTACCCGCTGGCAACTCTATAGATTGAACATTGGGGCGGTGATTTTGCTCTTGGATAATGGGGTCTTGCTCTAGCTCATAATCATGCGTGATCTCATATTGATCTTCGCTGAGAATGATCTGGTCAAGCTCTGCAATGATTTGAACAACTATCCGCCCACCAGCCATATAGGAGTCAGGGCGAATATGCTTGAGGATGAACACACCGGTGTAAACCCCTTCGTTAAACTGCTCCAGGGATCTATCCCGCACGGCGAATGTCCCGATGGAACATTCCAGTATGGCGGTGTTAAACAGGCCAAAACGGCCTTGGCGTTGCCTAATGGTGATTTCACCGTTGACAGGGATCATAAAAACTCTCCAAAAATGCGGGAGAGTTTTGCCGCCATGGGAAAACTCCCACGCGGGTTAAAAAAAGAATCAGGCCTCAACGACCATGCTGCGGTTACAGACTCCTTGCACAGCTCTTGCAGGTCAGTGATATGTTCACTGGGACATTTTGCGCAGCTAGATTCTCATAGGCTGGCGTTTAAAACAACGAGATATTTCATACAATCCGTGTGATACATTCTTGATATTGGTTGTAGGCGATTTCCCACAGAGAGCAATCCAGAATCTACATTCTGACCTCAATCACGACCGCTCCGCCTTATTGTTTAACGACTAAGGGCTTCAGGCGGTGGTTAAAAACCCGGGTGATATGAATGTCGGTGGTTAAAAACCCGATTTCACGCTTTACATACGCGGTTCCAACCACCAACTACGGTCAATTTCACCCTAATTTTGCCACCGCAATGTCGATTATTTGTCTAACAATCGTGTTTTTAACCACCGACGCACTGATAGATGAAAATAAGGATGTTTCAGTCGCAGAGAAAGTAATTGTTTTTTTGAATGAGAATAGCTATTATTAAAAGTTGATACGCATGCGGTTCCGCTCCTGTTAGGTCGCTCCATTGAATATACTCCATCGCCATAAAGCCTTTGTATATGCGATTCTGTTGCTGTGGTTTTTTGCCAGTGCCAGCGGAATCCATGGGCATTTTTGTTTTGATGGAAAGGAACCCCCAGTTTCCGTACATTTTGACATTCTCAGTGGCCATGATGAACATCACTTTGACGGACATAAGGATCTTGATAGCAAACCAGGGCAACTTGATGCTCTAAAGGTGTCCAGTTTCTCTTTCCTATTTCTCATTACAGCACTGCTGCTTGTTATCGTTTGGCCGCTTGTACAGAACCAAAAATATCATTTATTCAATATTCCCACGTCCTGGCTCAGCATTGCGGGCTTGCGCCCACCGCTGCGCGCCCCGCCTATTTTCTCCCGCTCCTGACCTTACCCTGCCGAGCATTGTCGCTTGGCAATTAACTCAGATGTATTGCGCAATATTTGCGTTTAGCTGGAGTACACCATGTTTTTTTTTCGAATCGGGTTCGCCGTGGCGAGCCTGTTGCTTTGCGTATCCGCATCAGCCCAAATAGCGGATTCTACCCAAGCACCTATCAATAAGTTGTCGCTACGTGATGCTATTGAAGCGACCCTTGCACGCAACCCTCAGCTCAGTAGTTTTACTTTCCGCAATGAAGCTATAGCGGGTGAACTGCAAACAGCCGCCTTAAAACCGGCAAGACAAATATCCGCCGAACTGGAAAATGTGGGCGGTAGTGGAGAGCTTAAAGGTACTCAGTCTGCCGAGCTGACACTTGCTCTATCCTCCGTTATTGAATTAGGCGATAAACGGGAAGCCCGTATGGGTGTTGTCACGGAACGGCAGCGTCAGCTGGCTACGGAACAGGAAATTGTTGGGCTAGATCTACTCACGGAAGTTACAAGACGCTTTATCGATACAGCAGCGGCTCAGGAGCAAGTTAAGTTACAGCAATCCACGCTTACACTCCTTAATGATTCTACACAGGCAATTAAGCGCCGAGTCAATATCGGTAATGCACCGGAAGCAGAGCTTGCCAGGTCACAGGCCAGCCAAGTGCGAACCGCCGTTGAGCTGCGTAAAGCAGAGTCGAACTTGCAGTCCGCCAAAATTAAATTGGCAGCTATGTGGGGGGATATCGAACCCAAATTTTCCTCTGTAAATGCTGACCTAATGAACCCAGGTCAAATTTACTCGCTTAAGGAGCTCTTGGCAGGACTAGAGCAAAATCCGGATATCCAATTATTTTCAAGCGAGGCCCGGTTGCGCGATGCGGAATTGCGCCTTGCGCTCAGCAAGCGCAAAACCGATATCGAATGGAGTGCAGGTGTTCGAAGGTTACAAGCCACCCAGGACTCCGCGCTAATGGTAGGGATCAGTGTCCCGCTATCGAGTGGCAATCGCGCCGCAGGTGAAATTGCAACGGCACGAGCCAATCAACGCCTAACCGAAAACGAACGCGATACCGCTCTGCTTAAATTACGCGCGCAGCTGATCGGATTACATCAGGAACGCGAAGCAGCCCTGTTTGAAGTCAACAGCTTACGCAATGAAGTGATTCCCCAGCTCCGTAAAGCCATTAATGTTACTCGTGCCGCTTTCGATAAAGGTCGCTATGGCTATCAGGAGTTAAGCAGTGCCCAGCATGAATTACTGGAAGCTGAAGCTGCACTGATAGAGGCCGCCGCCAATGCCCATCAATTACGCGCTGAAATTGAACGCCTGAGTGGTAGTGCCACCACTTCGCGCCTGTCATCACAAATTTTCGAGGTTAAACCATGAGCTCCTTATTCAATTTTATAAATTCTCTTAAGTCAAAAAAACGTTGGCTTACCGTTGGCCTGATTAGTCTATTTTTTACCGCATTCACCTTTTCAGTTCAGGCTAAAGACGAGCATGGCCATGACCATGGTAATGAAAAAGCGGAATCTGCCGCACATGGAGAAACAGAACATGATGAGCACGAAGAACACGAAGAAAAAGCCGCTGAATTAACGGATGCGCAATTAACCACAGCTGCTATTGAAACGGCTCAGGCAGGGCCTGCCGATATCCAGGAAACCATTCCGCTTTACGGCACAATTGAGGCTAATGGCGAGCGTATCCAGCATATTAATGCTCGCTTTCCCGGCATCATTAAAAGCGTCAATAAAAAACTGGGCGACAGTGTAAAACAGGATGAAGTCCTGGCCAGCATTGAAGGTAACGAGAGCCTGCGCACCTATTCTGTTGCGGCAGCTTTTAGCGGTGTAGTGGTAGAACGCAATGCCAATCCAGGTGAACATACGGATGACAAATCGCTGTTTGTGATAGCCGATCTTTCTACTGTTTGGGTTGAAGTTGCAGTCTTTCCTCGAGACCTGGCCAAGGTAAAAGCTGGCCAGCGTGTTCGTATTACCCAGCCTTCCAGTAATTTTCATGCTGATGGCAATATCATCGCCATAGGTTCACTTGGCTCTGCTAATCAAAGCCTTAATGCCCGAGTCCTGCTCGAAAATAACGAGCGCCATTGGATACCTGGCATGTTTGTAAATGCCGCCGTGAGCCTTGCGACTACCTCAGTAAAGCTCGCCATTCACAATGAAGCCTTGCAGGAACATGAAGGCAAGCAAGTGGTATTTGTCAAAACCGAAAAAGGTTTTGAACCACGCCCAGTTAAACTGGGCCGCACCGATGGTGATCTCAGTGAAGTATTGGGCGGCCTCTCTGCAGGCGAAA
>DAOQGS010000195.1:0-6514 GCA_035338675.1 Cellvibrionaceae bacterium | reverse complement strand
GCGGCAGGCGCCCACCGAGCCCAGGGCCGGGTGCCAGCAGAAGTAGGGAATATCAAGGCCGAGGTTTAAACAGGCTTCCAAAAGATTTTGGCTGCCGTCTACCTCGTACTGTTTGCCGTCTACATGAATGGTAGCCATTCTTGCGTTTTCACCTATGTTGAACCGGCGCGCCGGTTTGAACTTGTCAATTCTGTGCCAACCGGCGGGCCGGTTTAAGCTGTTTTTAAGTGTCTGCGCAGGCCTTACGCCTCGGCGCGGATACCCTGTTTAAAGGCATCGGGGAAAAATTTCAGGGCGCTTTGCAGTGGCTCCATGGCGCCGGGGGCGTGGGCACAGAAGGTTTTGCCAGGGCCTAAAAAGCGTGTCAGCTGCTGCAGAGTTTCTATATCCCCGGCTTCGCCTTCGCCTTTTTCGATGGCTTGGAGGATTTTTACCGTCCAGGGCAGGCCGTCTCGGCAGGGTGTACACCAGCCGCAGGACTCGCGGGCAAAAAATTGCTCCAGGTTGCGCACTACGGAGACTATGTTCTGTTTGTTATCGACGACCATGATCAGCGCTGTACCCATACGGCTGCCCGCTTTCATGATGGTGTCGTAGTCCATGGGTAGGTCTAAATGCTCGGGCATTAAAAAGTCGGTAGAGGCGCCGCCGGGCAGCCAACAGGCTAATTCCAGGCCATCCGCCATGCCGCCGCCGTGGGTGTATAACAGCTCCCGGCAGCTGGTGCCGATGGGTAATTCCCACAGGCCGGTAATTTTGGCGCGGCCGGAAATACCGTACATCTTAGTGCCCGCATCTGGGCTTTTACCCTGGGATAGGCCCTTAAACCAGTCCGCGCCCCGCAGCACTATGGGCGGGATATTCATCAGGGTTTCCACATTGTTCACGATGGTGGGCTTGCCCCAGGCGCCAGCGGCCTGCGGAAAGGGCGGCTTGGTGCGCGGGTTGGCGCGGCGGCCCTCTAAGGAGTTGATCAGCGCGGTCTCTTCACCGCAGATATAACGGCCGGCGCCGGTGTGTACAAACAGCTCGAAGTTAAAGCCTGTACCCAGGATGTTCTCGCCCAGGTAACCGGCCGCTTTGGCCTGGTCGATGGCGGCATTTAAGCGCTCGGCGGCAAGAATGTATTCGCCGCGTAGGAAGATAAAGCCTTTGCTGGCACCTATGGCATAGGCGGCTACCGCCATGGCCTCCACCAATTGATGGGGTAGTTCTTCCATCAGCATGCGGTCTTTAAAGGTGCCGGGCTCCATCTCGTCCGCGTTACAGACCAGATATTTTTGCCCCGCATCGGGCCCCATGGGAATCAAGGACCACTTAACGCCGGTAGGGAAGCCCGCGCCGCCCCGGCCGCGCAGGTTGGAGGCTTTTACTTCCGCCTGCACATCCAATTGGGGCATGGAGTAGGCTTTTTTCAGGGCGCTGTAGCCTTCTAAGGCTTCGTAGTCTTGGATGTCCAACACGGCTTTGCCCGCTTGGGTGTAACGCCAAGTGAGGGGGTGAGTTTCTGGGCCTTCGTTGGTTAAGCCGAGGTTTACATTTGAACTCATGCGTATTGCTCCAAGACCTGATTGAGGTTACTGGGGCTGACATTAAAGTGAGTGTCATCGTCAATCATCAACACCGGGCCGCGATCGCAGGCGCCCAAGCAGCATACGGGCAGCAGAGTAAAGCGATCATCTTTAGTGGTTTGGCCGGGCTGAATCGCCAGCTTGCTTTGCAAGGCGGCGTAGACTTCATCAAAGCCGGTGAGGAAGCAGCCGATGCTATCGCACACCAAAATGACGTGGCGGCCAACCGGTTGCCGGTAGATACGGTTATAGAAGGTGGCCACACCTTCCACGTCGGCGGCAGAAATACTCAGCAGCTCGGCGATCAGGGCGATGGCGCCATCGGGCACCCAGCGGCGGTACTTCTGCACGATCTTAAGCGCATCGATGGAGGCGGCACGCGGGTCTTCATAGTGATGAATGGCGTGTTCGATCTCATGGCGTTCAGCCTCAGTCAGCGCAAAGGGCGCACCGTTTTCGGTGGCGATCAGAGCGGAGTAGGGCGTGCTGGAGTTGGATGAGTTAGCGGTCGACATCGGCCATCACAAAGTCAATTGAGCCTAGGTAGGCGATTAAATCCGGGATCATAGAGCCGCGGATTACCGAAGGTATTTGTTGCAAATGGGCAAAGCTCGGCGTGCGAATACGCGTGCGGTAGCTCATGGTGCTGTTGTCGGAGGTGAGGTAATAGCTGTTGATGCCCTTGGTGGCCTCAATCATCTGGCTGCTCTCACCGGCGGGCATGATTGGCCCCCAGGACACGGATAAAAAGTGTGTGATCAGGGTTTCAATGTGCTGCAGGGTGCGCTCTTTCGGCGGCGGACAGGTCAGCGGGTGGTCGGCCTTATAGGCGCCCGCTGGCATGTTTTCCAAGCACTGCTTGATGATGCGCACGCTCTGGTGCATTTCTTCTAAACGCAGCAGACAGCGGTCGTAAGCGTCGCCATTGTTCGCCAGAGGCACATCGAACTCGTAGTTCTCATAGCCGGAGTAGGGGCGCGCTTTGCGCAGGTCAAAATTAACCCCAGTGGCCCGCAGGCCTGGGCCTGTTACACCCCAGGCGAGGGCTTCATCTTTGTTGTACTGGGCAACGCCCACCGAGCGGGTGCGCACGATGGAGTTTTTCACGGCGGCCTTTTCGTATTCTCTCAGGCGCGGCGGCAGCCATTCGATAAATTCCCGTACCAGTTTGTCCCAGCCCTTGGGCAGATCGTGGGCCACACCGCCGATGCGGTACCAGGCCGGGTGCATACGAAAGCCAGTGATGGCTTCGATAACGTCATAGGCTTTCATGCGGTCGGTGAACATAAAGAACACTGGCGACATGCCCCCCACGTCCTGAATATAAGTACCCAGGTACAAAAGGTGGGAGGTGATACGGAAGAACTCCGCCAGCATCACGCGGATGGTTTTAACCCGCTCGGGCACTTCAATGCCCGCGAGTTTTTCCACCGCCAATACATAGGGCAGGTTGTTCATTACACCGCCCAGGTAATCGATGCGGTCGGTGTAGGGGATAAAGCTGTGCCAGGTTTGGCGCTCGGCCATTTTCTCGGCGCCGCGATGGTGGTAGCCGATGTCCGGCACACAATCGACGATTTCTTCACCGTCCAGCTGTAACACGATACGGAAGGCACCGTGGGCGGAGGGGTGGTTGGGGCCGAGGTTTAAGAACATGAAGTCCTCGTTCTCGGTGCCCTTTTGCATGCCCCATTCTTCGGGCTTAAATAACAGGGCTTCCTGCTCTAAGTCCTGTTTGGCGGCATTCAAGCGGAAGGGGTCAAATTCGGTGGCGCGGGCTGGATAGTCCTTGCGCAGCGGGTGGCCTTCCCAATAGTTGGGTAGCAGGATGCGCGATAAGTGAGGGTGGCCTTCAAAAACGATCCCAAATAGATCCCAGACTTCCCGCTCGTACCAATTGGCGTTTGGCCAAATGCCTACAACCGATGGCAGGTTCAGATCGCTACTGCCCAAGGCCACCTTGATGCGCACATCAGAATTGCGCTCAATGGAAATGAGGTGGTAGAACACCGTGAAGTCAGCGATGGGCAGACCGTATTTGTGCTGGCGCAGGCGCTCGTCCGTGGCGGACAGGTCGTACAGCATCACATAGGGCTGCGGCAGGCCGCGCAGGAAACGCAGCACATCCACCAGCAAGTCCCGTGGCACCCATAGAGTTGGGGTGTTATCCAGGGTGGACTGGAAGGTGAAGGCTTCGCTGCCAAAGCGGCTGTAGAGCTCAAGCACCACGGCGTGTTGGGCGCCGGGCGCAAGCGGTGTCTGGGTGACGGTGTCAGTCATTCGATCAAGTCGCCAAGGAATCGTTAAATTTGGTCGGGGCTGCGCAGTTCGGTAACGGCAATGCGCTCGGCTTGTTTGCGGTCGCGCTCCGCCTGCATATCGGCGCGGTACACACCCTGTTCACCTACCACCCACGACAGCGGGCGGCGCTCTTTGCCGATGGAATCTTGCAGCAGCGTAAGGGCTTGTAAAAAGGCCTCTGGGCGGGGTGGGCAGCCGGGGATGTACACATCCACCGGTAAAAATTTATCCACGCCTTGCACCACGGAATAGATGTCGTACATGCCGCCAGAGTTGGCGCAGGCGCCCATGGAAATCACCCATTTGGGTTCCAGCATTTGCTCGTACAGGCGCTGAACAACAGGTGCCATCTTGATAAAACAGGTACCGGCCACCACCATTAAATCAGCCTGGCGAGGCGAGGCGCGGATTACCTCGGCGCCGAAGCGGGCCAGGTCGTGGGGGGCGGTGAAGGCGGTAGCCATCTCCACGTAGCAGCAGGAGAGGCCGAAGTTGTATGGCCATAGAGAATTGGAGCGCCCCCAGTTCACCACCCCGTGCAGCATGTCTTCCAGCTTGCCCATAAAAACACTTTTATGGACCTGATCTTCCAGCGGGTCTGAAACGGTTTGTTGATCCTGCAGCGGGTACTGCTGACCGGGTTTGTCGAGGTTGGGGCGGGTAAGTGTGTACTTCATAACCAGGCTCTATTTGGATTCTTTTTGGCGCAGCTTGCGGCGGCGCAATTGCTCAGGTGCCCAATCCAGCGCGCCGATGCGCACCAGGTACACAAGCCCAGCTAACAGAATGACGATAAAGGTAACGGCTTCGGCAAAGCCCACCCAGCCGGACTCGCGCACCGAGACGGACCAGGCAAATAAATAAAGGGCTTCCACGTCGAAGATCACGAAGAACATAGCCACCAGATAGAACTTGGCGGAGAGCCTTAAACGGGCGCCGCCCTGGGAGACAACCCCGGATTCAAACGGGTCGTTTTTGGCGCGGCCGGTGGCTCTGCCGCCCAGTAACCAGGGGATGCCGAGCATAAAGGCCAGCAGAAACACCACGCCGCCTAAGTAGGCGGCGATGGTGAGGTATTCATGAAACTGTGCAGGTGTAAGCGACAAGCAAGTAGCTCCGACAATGACAATTCAAGTCAAAAAAGCGGCCCTCCGACAGATGCCGGACGCACTTCTTTAGGGCCTAGATAGCCGAAAAGTATACCAAGGCACAAAAGTAACAACAACACGTTCTAATTTGGCGCGGAACTTTTGTCGCCTGGCCTGTGTGGCAATTGGCGAGAGCGGCCAGCAAAAACCGTGCAATCAGCCTGTTAAAACAAAGAATATTAAAGATAACAGAGGCTTGGCGCCCAGGAGCGGCCTTGGCTGCACAAAAAATGGCGCCAAATTGGGTAGGCTTGCTAGCTGTGCGGATTCTTCTTCTGTGCGGGTTATTGTGGGAAACCTTACAGGCCTGTTGCATTAGCCGTGTGTGTGCGCCTTAGCCACCCGTTTGCCGGGCCTTAGGCGTTTTATTTTGCCTTGTCGCGCGCCGCGCCGCCCTGGCTGATGCGAATAAAGTCCTCCATATATGAAATGGCCGTGTCGCCCTGCCGCACTACAAGATATAAGGTTTTTTGCACGCCTTGAGGGCCGAGCCCAATGGTTGTAACGGTGTATTCGCTCTGTAATTGGCTTGCCAGCCAATCGGGCAGGGTGCACACGCCGCGCCCCGTGGCCACCAATAACAACATAATTTCCAGGGCCTCAAGCGTTTTATGGTTGCGAGGCTTAATCCCCGCAGGCGAGAGAAATTGAGTAAACACATCTAACCGCTGGGTATCGACGGGAAAGGTGAATAGCGTTTGATCGGCTAAATCCTGCGGGGTAATCCATTGATGCTGGGTAAGCGGATGGTGCTGGGCGGCAATTAATTGCAGTGCATAATTAAATACCGGAATGTTGCTTAAATGCGTAGCTTGAATAGGGTCGCTGGTGATTAACATGTCAATTGCGTGCTGCTCAAGGGCCTCGCGGCCATTAAAGCGAAAGCGCTGGATCACATCTAACTCCACCCCCGGCCAGCGCGGCAGAAATACTTTTAATTGTTTGAGCAGCCATGCATAACAGGGGTGGCATTCCATGCCGATGCGCAATTGCCCCAATTGGCCGCTTGCCAAGGCTTTTAATTGCTGATCGGCGGCTTCTAAGCGCGGCAATACCTCCTCACCGGTGGCTAATAAATAGCGCCCCGCCGCAGTTAATTGCAGCTTGCGGCCCTGCTTTTCCCACAGAGTTACACCGGTTATTTGTTCGAGTTTGCGAATGCTGTGGGTGAGGGCGGACTGTGTTAAGTGCAGTTTTTCCGCCGCTGCGGCGAGGCTGCCGGTGTGGGCTAGATTGCGCAGGAGCGCTAAGTGATGCCTCTCAATCATGAATTTGGCTCATGTAAGTTTGAATTTATATCAGTTTTAATCATGTGTTTTCCTAAGTAAAGTTTTTTCATGGCTGAATTAATTGGGTGGAGTCAGGGTAAGCGCCAAATTAACGAAAATCGGCTAAAAATTTTATTAAGGTGAATACACATGGTTACAACACATAATTTGGGTTTTCCCCGCATCGGTGCACAGCGGGAATTAAAATGGGCCAATGAATCCTACT
>DAOQGS010000194.1:0-6521 GCA_035338675.1 Cellvibrionaceae bacterium | reverse complement strand
GGCTGTGGCAGCGGCACCTTAACCAGCAAGGGCAGCCGCAGCTGTTGGTAAGCGCCCTGGGTGCTGCCAGTGCCAGCGCCGACCCCATCTACAAACACTTAGAAAAAGCCCAGGCCCAGCGGGAGTCTCTTGAGCAGGCCCGCCTTATTTACGTGGCCTGCACCCGTGCCAAACGGCATTTATTTTTGTTGGCGGAAGTAAAACCCGGTAGTGAAGCCGGCCAGAACCAGGCTCCCTCCAAAACTTCAATCCTCGGTAGCCTGTGGCCAGGTGTTGAAACCCTCTGGCCGGTGGCTGAGGTTGCTGACCCGCCCGCCGAGCAGGAAGCGGCCGAGACACCGAGCCTAAAGCTTGCGCCCCTACATCGATTGCCCCTTGACTGGGCTGCGCCGCCATGGCCGAGGGAAACCCTATTACAGGCCTATGTACCGCCCTTCGATTATAAAAACCAGGCGCAAAGCCCCTTTGCGCCCGGCTGTGACCTGCCCCGAGCCATAGGCACCCTAGTGCACCAAGCCCTAAGTGCTATGGCTGAGCAGGGCATGAGCCGCTGGCAACAGCACTGGCCCGGCAGCAACCCCGCCTGGCCCGCTCAGCTGCTGCGCCTGGGCTTGCCCCGCCATCTGGTTCCAGCGGCGATAAAGGGCGCCCAAGAGCTGATAGCCATTGCCTTGGCTGACCCTTTCTTGCACACGCGGCTGAATCAACCGGAGCGCTGCCAGGCGGAGCAGACCTGGTGGCAACTGGCTGAGGATGGCGAGAGCCTGCAGCAGGTGCGGCCGGACTTGCTCTGGCATAGCGAGGAGGGGGCGGTGTGGTTGATCGACTACAAAACCGCTCGGCCCCAAGTGGGCCAGGAGCTGGAGGAGTTTATTCAGGCGGAAAAAACCAGTTACCACAAAACCCTACAGCAATACGCCCAAGCGCTTAGGGCCAGTGGTCTTCAGAGGTTAAAAGTTGGTTTGTATTTTGTGGCCCTGGGGCGCTGGTGTGAGTACGACGATCTCAGCGGCTAGCGGTTTGTTCGGTGGCTTTTGCATCGGTAGCCGGGATGTAGCACGAGCGGAATCCGGGTATCAACGGAATATGGGTAATGTTGAGCTAGGCCTTTGCAAATGCGGGTAGGTAGATAGGCCTTTGCACCCGAAAACCCGGATTTTGCTTGCGCTGCATCTTGGATAGTTATCTAACTTATGAGTTTGAGCAAGGATGTTAAAAAACCATAGGCCCCTGGCCCTTTAACTTCTGGAACACCACATTGTTGTTAATCCAGTTAAAGGGTGGGTTAAAGGCGCCGAAGCGGAGGGTGTCTTGCTCCAGCTGCAACAGCCAATCCACTTGGCTGGCTACTCCCTCCGGCCAGTCGGCGTTGTCGATGCTCATACGCACCTTGCGCGCTTTCTCCCCGCCCATGGTGTCCACCTGCTCGCCAACCTGGTAGGAGCCGTAAAAGTTACTGCCGCCTTTATAGGCCTGGCACTGGCGGTCGGCGTAGCGGTTGACCTCCAGGCTGAAGCTGCCGGTGGCAGAGAAGGTATAGGTATCCTGGCTGAATAGGGTCTGCTCCACCCCATAACAATTGCTTACCCAAACACCGCTCAGGGCCAAATTGTCCTGGCTGATGGTGGTGAGTGCGGCGGGGGTAGGAGGGGGGAGGCTTGCGGACTGACACTGGGAACACTCAGCCCATAGCGCAGCAGCGGCGGCTAAGGAGAGCAGTGTGAGTGAGAGTACGCGCATAGTTCTGTCTGGTATAGGAGTTGAGTTAAGGCTAGCAGGTTGCGCCCATAAAAAAACGGTATTTGCCACAAAACGGGCAAATACCGTTCAGATTGGCGCAGGTAGCTTACCTGATCACAACGAAGAAGCTACCGCCCTCACGGTTAATCTGCAACAAAATTTTCTCGCTGTCGCGGCCTATGGCCTGTTCCAACTGTTTAACTGAGTCCACCGCCTGCCGGTTGGCGCTGACAATTACGTCGCCTGGCTCTAAGCCGGATTGAGCAGCGGGTGCATTAGGGGCAATTTTGGTGATGATCAAGCCGCGCCCAGCGGGGTTTTTCTCGAACTTAATCCCGCTTAACAATTGGTGCATGCCGGAACTTTTAGCCTCTAGGCCCTGGGATTTGCCCACCACCACAGCAAGTTCTTTTTCTTTGCCTTCGCGCAATAATTGCAATTTAATTTTATCGCCCACCGAGCGAATTCCAATTTGATTGCGCAGGGCAGCTGCGGAGGCCACTTCTTTACCGTCGATGGAGGTGACTAAATCCCCCGGTTGCAGGCCGGCTTTTTCCGCCTCAGAGCCCTCGGCCACGCCGGTAATTAACACACCTTTTTGGCCATTTTTTAAATCAAACGCGGTTTGTAAATCCGGCGTAATATCCTGAATGCTCACGCCCAATTGGCCGCGTTTTACTTCGCCGTGTTTAAGAATTTGATCAATACTGGATTTAGCCATATTGACGGGAATGGCAAAACCAATCCCCACGTTACCGCCAGTGGGGGCCAGAATGGCTGTATTAATGCCGATTAATTCGCCGCGTAAATTCACCAGTGCACCGCCGGAATTACCTGGGTTGATGGAGGCATCGGTTTGAATAAAATCCTCATAACCTTCAATACCCAAGCCGCTGCGGCCTAAGGCGCTGACAATTCCGGTGGTAACGGTTTGGCCCAAACCAAACGGGTTGCCGATGGCCACTACAAAATCCCCCACCCGCAATTTATCGCTATTGGCAAGGGGAGCGGCGGCGATATTTTTAGCGTCTATTTTCAATACGGCAATATCGGCCTCTGGATCAGAGCCGAGCAATTTTGCTTTAAAGTTGCGCCCGTCGGTAAGAATAACCTGGATTTCATCGGCGCCTTTGATGACGTGGAAATTAGTCACCACCGTACCGGCACCTGCATCAATAATCACCCCGGAGCCCGCCGCTTGTTGTTTGGGTTGGCGCTGGGCGTTGTCGGGAATATTAAAAAAACGCCGGAAATTAGGATCGTTGAGCAGTGGGTTGTTTTCCCGCGTGCTGTAGGTTGCGATATTCACCACCGCCGGGTTCACTTTTTCCAACATGGGCGCAAGGCTTGGCAGTGTGTCGCCTTGGCTATCCGTATTGGGAAATACGGCGTGAACCTCTGTGCTCAAGAATAAACTGGCAGCCAAAGCGAATAAGGCGCGTGGTAATTTCATGGACATTCCTCTGCGGGTTAAAAGCAAAAACATAATTAGGCTCCATTGCGTAAATTCAAGTTCCTACCTGCTCGTCCCTGCGGGCTTATTCTGAGGGCGCAGGCTGCGGCAAGTTCCCGCCGCTGTGGTGGGGATACCAATAACGCCAACGCTTGGGCCACTGGGTGGTGAGCTTGGGGGCGGCATTTTCATCGGCCCACTCCCAGCGCATAGCGCCCAGTTGTGAGGTTAATAACACCTGGCTGCCCTGCTGCTGATAGTCCTCCACCACCTTGGGGTGGGGGTGCCCGTAGCGGTTGCGGGCGGCGTTAGAAAACACTGTGAAGGCGGGTTTTAGGCGTTGGGCCAGTTGTGGCAGGTGCTGGTTTTTAGCGCCCTGGCCGGGGGCGAGCAGGATATAAGCGTCACTCATTGATTCGCTAATTAATAGGGCGCGCTGTTGTGTGGGGGATATATCGCCGAATAAATAAATACGGCGGCTGCCAATAGTGAGTTTAAGTGCGCAGCTGCGCGAATAATCTTCCGCGCCGGATAAAGGGGCGATGACCTGCCAGTGAATTAAATCCCAGTCGCCCTGCATGTCAGCGGTACACAACTGAGCTTGAGGATATTCGGCTAAGGGCTCGCCGGTTATTAATGCTTGCCAGGTAAATTGTTTTAACCCGCGCAAACCCCCGGCGTGTTCGGCATTATCCCGGCTGATAATTATGTTTACCTGGTGAATACCCTGGTTAATTAAATAGGGTGTTAATAGGTGGGTGCCGGCATTAAAACGGGCGGAGAAACTCGCCCCTGTGTCAAATAAAATTGCCTGCTGGGGTGTTTGAATTAATACGGCTAAACCCTGGCCCACATCCAATACATCAAGGCGCGCTGCAAAGGGTTTAGGCCGGGGTGAGAAAAGACTCATTACCACTAAGGCGCCGCCTAAAAAAGCATACCCTAATGCCCGCGGCGCGATTAATAACAGGCTGCCCAGGGCGGCCAGGACAATATCCAGCAGGGTTAAGGCGTGCTCGGGCCACCAAAGGGTGGCGGGCAGTTGACTAATTTTTTCTAAGCTCCACCAAGCGATAAAATAGGCCTGATCCAGCAGCCAAAAACCCAGGCTCATATCGGTATATAAACTCGCCGTTAATAAAATAAATACCAGCGGTGTAATGACTATGGAAATCCAGGGGGCAATGAAAATATTCGCGCAAAAGCCGCTGGTGGAAAGTGGAATGTTAAGGATTAATTGGGGCAGGGTGAGGGCGAGGGTAATGATCCACTGGGCTTCGATGGCTTGGCTAAATAGTCCGCTGCGGGATTTTTTGGCGCTGAAATACAGCAGGGCGGCCACCGCGCAATAAGACAGCCAAAAGCCAGTATTTAATGGCGCCAGCGGGTGCATAGCGAGGGACAGCCACCAACACCACAACCACAATTGGGCCAGGCTCGGCCGCAGGCCCATAAGCCAGGCGCCATTGACCAGCAGGCAGGCCACCCAAGCTCGCTCCGCCGGGAGCGAAAAATCCGCTAAAAATGTGTATAGGGTGGCAAGAGCGATAGAGCAAACGGAGGGCAACAAACGCCTGGGCCAGTGTTGAATCTTCGGCCATGGATTTAAAAACAGGCAGACGGGTTTAGCCACTAAAATTCCCAGCCAAAAACCAATGCTCGCCATCAAGCCAATTTGAAAACCGGAAATAGCCATTAAATGCACCGTGCCGGTGTTTTGCAGAATTTGCCAATCCTGCTGGCTTAAACCGCTGGTATCCCCCAGGGCAAAGGCCACATAAAAGCGGCTGTAAATCGGCGCTTGGGTTTGGTTGAGGATGGATTTAAATTGAGTTTGTAATTGATCGATAAAACTGATGGGTGAGGGCAATAGTTCTGGCGCAGGGTTTTTTTGCACCTGGCCATTTAAGTAAATGCCTTGGGATAAATTAACGGCGATGAAATCAACCCCGGCCGGATTTAATTGGCTGCTTAGGCGCTGTAATTTAGCGCTGATACTATAGCGTTGGCCCTGTCGCAACTCGCCAGGATTAGTCCAGCTGAGGCTGATTAATGGGCCACTTAATTGAGGCAGGAAATTATCACTCGGCCCTTGGCGAATAATTTTGGCCTGTACCTGGGCGTAAGTGTGCCCGTCGGGAAAAGGTGCGCTGCTAAAGCGCACCTTTTGTACCTGAATTTCCCCTTGCCAAAGGGCGCCTTCCTGCTCCACGGGCAATTGCTGCTTACCGATGCGATCGAGCTGGGCTAGGCCTAAGCCCAGGGCGCATAACAGGCTCGCGCTATAAATCGCCCAGGGGCTGCGCCTGCTCCACAGCAAACACAGGGCCGCGAGGCCGTAAAACACCGGGTAGGGGAAGGGCAGTAGAGGCAGAAACGGGCACAGGCTCCAGGCCAATCCCACCAGCAGCAGAATCCGCGTAATCATCCTTAAAGTCCTTGGCAAAAAGGCCAGATTAACGCCCTTAACTGCCTGTCTCAAGCCTCAGTGAGGGGTTCAATAGATGGGTAGGCCGGTGACAGGAGTCACAAATATTGATCTTTACAGCGAGAAATGCCGTGCTCTACGTAAATTTACGTACAGACAAAGCCCCCGCCGCCCCTTAGTCTTGCCCCTGCGGTGCCAGCGAGGGATGTGAGCAAGGATTAAGAAGGGATAAAACAGGATTAATGTTCGGGATGGCTAAAAACGGATGCCTAAAACGAGGCACATAACCCTTAGCCCTTATGGAAAAACAATGTGCTCTTGGTGCATGAATGGGGTGGGCGCTACGAGTGTGCGAGCAGTCGTGCCAGACGTTATTAAAGGTGGCGATGTACAGGGACGTACCCGTTTAACCCCATTTTCTAAGACCAATTTTTAGAACCTGCTTTAGGTCATTTTCTTAAGTAATAATCCATTGGCCACCTCATCGGCCACTGCATCCCCTTGCAAATGACGAACTAACGCAACGGCCAAGGCCATGGCGGTTGCCGGCCCCTGGCTGGTAAACAACAAGCCGTCTTGCACCACTGCTTGATCAATAAACTGGGCGCCCTGGTCGATCAGCTCCTGTTTAAAAGCGGGAAAGCCTGTGGCTTTTTTCCCCTTAAGCCAGCCCAAGCGCCCCAGTATCACCGCAGGCGCAGCGCAAATAGCCGCCAGGGCGCGGCCGTTTTGGCGCTGTCTCTCAAGCAAGTTAATTAACGGCTGGCAATTGGCGAGATTACTGGCGCCGGGCATACCGCCGGGCAGGGCGATTAGCTCAAACGGCTCGGCTAAACAATCGCCAATAAAACCATCGGCCTGAATCAATACGCCCCGAGATGCCTTGATTAGAAGTTCAGG
>DAOQGS010000193.1:0-6523 GCA_035338675.1 Cellvibrionaceae bacterium | reverse complement strand
CAGGTCTGTCGCCCGGCACTAATTGCTGCTTCTTCCGGTGCAAATGGCGACAGACCTGCAGCAATTAAATCGGCATTTATGAATTTAATACACTGGGCCTCTTGCGGCAGAAATGAACGAGCAAAGGTGGTTTTCCCCGCACCATTTGGCCCAGCAATAATGATGACTTTCTTCATTGGCAATCCGCTTCTTCAGTGAATTATGGCTGCGGCACAGGTTTTTACGGCCCCACCACAATATTCACCAACTTATTCGGCACCGTAATCACCTTACGAATAATCACCGCTTCCAAATACTTCTGCACCCCCGCTTCCGCCAGGGCCAAGCGCTCTAACTCTTCTGCCGAGGCATCAATCGGCGCTTCAAACTGCGCGCGCAATTTGCCGTTTACCTGGGCCACTATGGTCACGCTGCTACGCACCAATGCGCTTTCATCCACCACAGGCCAAGCCGTGTCCAATAAATTGCTGTGGCCTAAGGCTTCCCAAAGTACATGGGTAATGTGCGGCACTATGGGGGCGAGCATAATTATTGCCGCTTGCAGGCCTTCGCGCTCCACGGCTAGGCCTTGTGGTGTGGCGCGGTCGGCGTGGCGGCCGAGTTCGTTGAGCAATTCCATAATGGCGGCGATGGCGGTGTTAAATACCTGGCGGCGGCCAAAATCGTCGCTGACTTTTTTAATGGTTTCGTGGGTTTTGCGGCGCAGGTCTTTTTGGGTTTGATTAAGGCTGCTTGCATCCAAGGTGCCAGGGGTTCCAGCGGCTAAATGGTGGTGTACGGCGCGCCAGAGTTTTTTCAAAAAGTTAGCGGCGCCTATTACGCCGGAATCCGTCCACTCCAGGCTCTGCTCTGGGGGCGCGGCGAACATGCTGAATAAACGGATGGTGTCGGCGCCGTGGCTATTAATGACTTCTTGCGGGTCCACACCGTTCTCTTTGGATTTGGACATTTTCACCACACCGCCAAATTCCAACGGGTCACCGGTTTCCATATGGAAGGCTTGAATTAAACGGCCTTTTTCGTCTTTATCTATTTTCACCTTGCTCGGCGCAACCCAAGTAATGCGCCCTTCGCTGTCTTTTTTAAAGAACGTCTCAGCGTTTACCATGCCCTGGCAGAGCAAGCGCTCGAAGGGTTCGTCGCATTTAACCAGGCCTTCATCACGCATCAATTTATGGAAAAACCGCGCATATAAAAGATGCAAAATGGCGTGTTCAATACCGCCCACGTACTGATCCACCGGCAGCCAATAATTAGCGGCGGCTGGGTCCAACATGCCGTCTTTAAAATTGGGGCAGGTGTAGCGGGCGTAGTACCAGCTGGACTCCATAAAGGTGTCGAAGGTGTCGGTTTCGTGCTCCACCAATTGGCCATTAAATTCCGCCTGGCGCCAGTTGGGGTCCGCCTTAATGGGGGACTGAATGCCGTCCATTACCACGTCTTCCGGCAGCAATACGGGCAGGCGATCCAAGGGCACGGGGATTTCGCCGCCGCTGGGCAGGTTAAACATAGGGATCGGCGCGCCCCAGTAGCGCTGGCGGGATACACCCCAATCGCGCAGGCGGTAATTGGTGGTGATGCGGCCCCGGCCCTGGGCTTCGAGGGTGGCGGCGATACTGTCAAAGGCGGCGGCGAAATCTAAACCGGTAAATTCGCCGGAATTAATTAGCTTGCCTTTTTCTGTGTAAGCGCCCTGGCTTAAATCGATGGCGCTGCCATCCAAGGGCGCGATAACTTGGTTAATGGGCAGGTTGTATTTCTGCGCGAATTCAAAATCCCGCTGGTCGTGGGCGGGCACGGCCATTACCGCGCCGGTGCCGTAATCCATCAATACATAGTTGGCCACCCACAGGGCCACCGGCTCGCCGGTAATCGGGTGCAGGGCTTTAAGGCCGGTATCCATACCGCGTTTTTCCATATTGGCCATATCCGCTTCAGCCAGGGATTGCACTTTGCAGCTGTCAATAAACGCCGCCAACTCGCTGTGGGTTTGCGCCAGGGCCAGGGCGATGGGGTGCTGGGCGGCGAGGCTTACATAGGTGACGCCCATAAGGGTGTCTGGGCGGGTGGTGTAGACATCAAACCCCAAATGGGCGCCGAGGGGTTTTTCCAATTTAAAATACATTTCCAGGCCGCGGCTTTTGCCAATCCAATTGCGCTGCATGGTTTTTACTTGCTCAGGCCAGTGGGGCAATTTGTCTAAATCGGCCAATAATTCTTCGGCGTAATCGGTAATGCGGATAAACCACTGCGGGATTTCTTTGCGCTCCACCGGTGCGCCGGAGCGCCAGCCTTTACCGTCCACTACCTGTTCATTGGCGAGCACGGTTTGATCTACCGGGTCCCAGTTAACGCTGGCCATTTTTTTGTACACCAAGCCCTTTTCATACAAGCGGGTGAAAAACCACTGCTCCCATTTGTAATAATCACTTTTGCAGGTAGTAATTTCCCGCGACCAGTCAAAACCAAAGCCCAACTCAGTGAGCTGTTTTTTCATATAGGCGGTGTTGGAATAGGTCCAGGCGGCTGGGGCGGTTTTATTTTTGATAGCGGCGTTTTCCGCCGGCAGGCCAAAGGCATCCCAGCCCATGGGGTGCAGCACATTTTTGCCCAGCATGCGCTGGTAGCGGGCGATTACATCGGAGATGGTGTAGTTGCGCACATGGCCCATGTGCAAGCGGCCTGAAGGGTACGGGAACATAGACAGGCAGTAGAATTTTTCCCGGCTGGCATCTTCGGTAACTTCAAAGGCTTTGGCATCGCGCCAAAAGTCCTGCACGGCAGGTTCGATGGTGTGGGGGGTGTACTCGCTGGATATGGCAGTCATGGCTTTCACTTAGGCGCAATCAAAAGGGACGAAAGCCGGGATTATAGGGGGATGGGGGGTAAAGCCCAAGGGTTTAGCGCTCGGCATAGAGCAACCATGAAAGCCTCATGGTGGATCTCGGGGTCAAAGGCAACACTGGGGCATTCTTCACCGGTGCCACGCTAAGTTGCCTCTCTTCAGCCCAGACGAGGATTTAACGAATATAAGCCACTTTGCGAAATAGATTGGCGGCGGGGCAGTAATCAGCGCGCCTTATTGAAGAGGCCTGCCTCCATTTACTTTATAAAAGGCATCACCTTGAACCCGCCAGAACTTGCCCTGAAATACAACTGATCCGATAAGAACTCTTTGTCACCCGTTTTTTTGTCCGAACGCTACCTCTATTGCGTTAGAGCTCGTCAATAAAATAATCGGCAACCATTAACTCCAACTCTTCCATTTGAGCCAACTTCTGCTTGCGGGCTTTGTTAAGCAGGGTTTTAAGTGCTGGATAAAAAGACTCAGCACACTCCTGATTGCAAAAAGCTTTAATGCTGGTAATTTTTAATGGATGTTTTACTAAAATTGCCAGCGCTTGCACTAAGGATTGTCTATCACGCCAGTGAAAGTAAGCAGCGAGGCGGTCTTTTACAATATCAGAAACCTGCAAAATGGGAATTTGCCCTGTGGCCAGCTGGGCGACAGTCACCCGTGTAATTAATTCATCCCCCACGGATAAAGGCCCAGTTGGAAATTCCACAGTAATATCAGTAGTAGGATTTACATAAATGCGGCCTTTTTTGGCAAATCCTAACTGAGCCATAGCGGTATTAAGGTGGCGGCTAGAGGCATAGTTGGTATTCACCATGTCGATATCTTTGGTGAGATAAATGTTTTCCGTATAGATTTCTACCGCCAACCCGCCCACCAAAACCACCTCAATCCCCTGGTCTTGCAGATGCTCGGCAATAATCCTGGCCAGTTCGATAATAGGTGTATGGCTAAAATCCATTTTGACCTCCGCAGGTTATTAATGCTGGAAACTCCCCTGCTCACTTGCGCAGGCTCTGCAATGGCTTGCCACTTTTGCGCGGTCTTGTACGCTGAACTAAGCCCTCAACCCTCACTTCAGGAGGGTAAATTTCTAAAGCCTTTTTAAGCAATGACTTTAGCGGCTCTATAAATGGATAACGCGGGTTTAATTTATATTGCTTAAGTTTACCGAGGCTGGCGCCAACAACAACTCCATCCTCCTCCAGGCGCAGCAATTGTTTTTGGATTGGATTGGTGGGTGCGCCATAGAATTCGGCGATGTTTTTAGCGTAGCCCGTTTCCCGCAGCAACAGATAAATCAAAATTTTCTCCTGGCTTTCCGCTCGCAAAACACCTTTGAGTACAAACATAGCGCAATCTCGTGAGGGGAGGCCTTTACTAAAACACAACGGGGCCGAACTATAAACCAATAAGTGGTTCACATAAACCATTTGTTGGTTTATAGCCTTATGAGGCACGCCTGTCTACTGCGGTACAACTTGCATGAAATGGTCGGATCAGATTTACTCCATAAAAAAGGCCGCTCAAAGCGGCCCAACAACACAACAAAAAAATCAGGACGGGAATAAATCAATCGGCACCGTTTGTGTATACACCGCCACATCCCGCGCACCGAAATTTAAACCCCGCAACAGTGCAGTAATTTTGCGCTGTAAATCATCGTTTTTAAGCGCACTGGACACCACCAGCACATTGGATACAGCGCCGCTGGGTTCGATGGTGAGTTTAAATACCATGCGCCCTTGCAGCGTCGGGTCGTCGTCTAAGGCGCGGTAATACACGGCGGTAATGCGCGCTTTGGCTGCGTCTAAAATGCGTTTTAATTCTTCATCGGTGCGGCTGCCCTTGCCGCCGCCTGCGCTGGCCGCCGCTTGTTTGGCAGCAGCGGCTTGGTCGGCATCTTTTAATTTATTTTCCACCGCCGTGCCTTTGCGCCCGCCCAGGCTGCCACCGCCGCCGGTGTCTTTACTTAAGGCGGCCACGCTAATGCCGCCACTTTTGGCCAGGGCGCCGGAGCTAATAACCGCCCGGTCCACCGTAGCGGCAGTGTTAGCCGCGTTATTATCGCTGGGGGTTGCGTCGGTGGGTTTGGCTACGTCGCTGATATTTAAACTATCGCGCATGGCCGCCAGTTCGTTCTGCGCCTGCATGACGCCCGCTGAGGCCGCTTGTTTGCGCGCATTATCCAGCTTCACCTCGGCGTTATTAGCCGTAGGTTCTTTTACAGGTGTTTTTACCGGCTCGGTTTTAACCGGCTTGGGTTCCGGTTTTGGCTCGGGCTTAGGTTCCGGTTTGGGTTCGGGTTTTGGCTCCGGTTTTTGCTCAACCTTTTCCGGCTCTGGCGGTGGCGGCTCCACAGGTATGGGTGGAGGCGGCAATACCACCGGTTGATCCACAATCATTAAGGTGGTGGCCACAGGAGCAGGTTTTGCCGGAGGCGGTAATTCAACCCATTTAACGATGGCAAAAAACACCAAAAATACCAGCGCCCCTAAGCCCAGGGCAAAATTAAGGCGGCGGTTTTCCTGCGGAATATTGGCCCAGGGCAATAATAAATTTGGGCTCACTAAGGCACTCATCAGGTGCCTCCCGCTGCGGCAGGGGCCGCGTCAATTTGATTAATGGCTAAGGAAATATTGCGGTATTCACTTTGCGCGCAGGTGGCCATAATTTTTTTCAACAGTGCGTAGGAGACTGCCGAATCCCCCATCACAGTAATAAAGCGGCCTTTTTCTTTGGCTTCTTCGGTTAAATAAGGGGTTTTAGTCGCTTCGGCGCCCAGCACTTGTTGCAGGGCAGGCAATATCACTTGGCCATCGCCAATGGCTTGCGCCACGGTCATCACCGATTGCCCGGCCACTTTAATATCCTCCCCAGTCACGGTAATAATTAGGTGCCCACTGGGTTTAACTTCGGATACTGACTCGGGCAAATTAACATTGTATTCGTTTTCTAACACTTCCCCATCCGGGGCGTTTACCAATAAAAAACACAACAAAATGGTGAACATATCCACCAGGGATACCAGGTTTAATATCACCAAAGGGCGTTTGCGTTTTTCTTTGCGGTATTTGCGTTTGGCGCGCATGCTGGTTTTCACGGCGCACCTCCGGGTATTACTGCAGGCGCGGGTATTTCCACGGAACCTGGCGCATCGCCTAAAGCAATTTCAGGGAATAATGCGGTGCTCACTAAAGAGGCCGCCACCACCGTTTTATAACTGCGCACCGAGTCCATAATGGAGACAATGGTTTGATAATCCGTATTGGGCTCGGAGAGAATCATAATGTCTTTTTTATCCACTCCCTGCCCTGCCAGATTTTTCTTCAGGCTCTGCAACACCAAGGAGAGGGTTTCGCTATCCTGTTTGCCGTTAACCAAGGGCAGGGTTTGCACTTCAACACCCGCCGGAAAATTCACGGTTAAGCGGTCGCTGCGCACAATCACTTCTATTTTTTTATCTTTTAATTCTTCGGCCGTGCCGCTGATACCCGCCACATGGGGCAGGGTTAAATCAATAATATTAATGCGCGTAAATACCGCATTAAATAGCAGGGCGGGCACCAATATCATCATCAGGTTCATAAACGGCGTGATGTCGATATTAGAGCCTTCGTTATTGCGTCTTATTCTTCGGCGCATAAAAACCTCACAGGATCAGGC
>DAOQGS010000192.1:0-6570 GCA_035338675.1 Cellvibrionaceae bacterium | reverse complement strand
CTGGATCGGCAAAGACTTAGACAAGCTCTGGCTGAAAACCGACCTGACCCAGACTGCCGGCACCCTGGAGGAAGCCGAAGTGCAGGCGCTATACAGCCGCGCGGTTTCGGCCTATTGGGACCTGCAACTGGGCCTGCGCCACGACGCCAAACCCAGCCCCAGCCAAGACTGGCTGGTGATCGGTGTGCAGGGGCTGGCGCCCTATTGGTTTGATGTGGATGCAGCCCTGTTTATCGGCAGCGCAGGCCAAACCTCAGCCCGCCTCACGGCTGAATATGAGCTGTTAATCACCCAACAACTGATCCTCAGCCCAGAAGTTGGCCTGACCTTTTATGGCCAAAATGACCCCAGCCGCGAGATAGGTGCAGGGCTTGCCGAAGCCACCGCCAGCCTGCGCTTGAGCTATGCCTTCTGGCGTGAATTCGCGCCCTATGTGGGCATTAATTGGCGCGGGCACTATGGCAATACAGCGGAGTTTATAAGGCAACACGGGGAGAAGGCCCAGCAGACGGAGGGGGTTATCGGCCTGCAGGCATGGTTCTAACAGGACTCTATGCGCGGCCCAGTCCGCCGCTCTATAAATTTAAGCCGCTGCATGGACGCGGCGGATTATTTACTCTGCGTTTTATATCCCTAGGTAGTAACTCCCGCACGGCTGAAAACAACTGGGCGGACAGCTTTAGTGCTGCGAGCCCCCGATACTTCTTCCACCTTAGTGACTACCGGTATTACTGCGGGGGAGATTTAAACCTAAAAACCGCAGTTGAACTCGTAGCGAGGGTGCCTAAGGCGCTGAATATGGGCGCTTTTTTGTCAAAATTTGGCGAAAGCAGTAGTCACCACTACGGTGAGTCAAATTTTGACAAAAAAGCGTGCAGATTCAAGCATTAGGCGGCCGTAGTAGAGTTCAACTGCGGTTTTTAGGTTAAATAACGCGTCGACACTAAAGCGGTAGTGCGGTCTCGCCTAGCCTAAAAAGGCAAAATGCCCGCGCGGAATTAAATAACTAAATAACCCGCGCAATTGTTCAGCGGATAATTGGCGCAACCTGCGAATATTATTCTCTGGAATTTCATCGGCATCCGGGTAGCGCGCTAATAATTCCTCCAGCTGCTGCTCGCGCAAAATATGCAATAAAGGAAACGGCGCCCGGTTGGTAAAATTGCTCACATCATTAGGTTCGCTATCGGCAAAATAATAATCCGGGTGAAAACTGGCCACCTGATAAATACCTTCGGAACCCTGCTGCCACAACCAATCCTCTACCTCATGGATAAAATCGTTGTAGGCCAGAAAATCATCCAACGCCTGGGTTAACACCAAAATACTGGTATCCACTTCCTCATGGGCGGTTAAATAATTTAACTCTTCCTGCAAATGACTGATCAATGCAGCGCGCGGCGAATCCACCGCCACTATGCGCACCTTTCCGGCCATAAAGGGTTTGCGGGCAAAGGGGCATAGGTTCAGGCCGATGACCACTTCCTGCAGCCAATGCTCAACCGCCTTCTGCGGGTCTGAGGGGTACATAAAAAACTCCCGGGGATAAAACGGCGGCCATCTTAACCTGCGACCTGGGCCGCTGCACAAATACACCTGCAGCTGCATACCGCGCAGGCGAGTGCCGTTATAATCGCCGCTTTTTTTGCGGAGCCAGCCATGAGTATTAGTAAAGATCAGGTCGTAAGCGTGCACTATCGGGTCAGTGAAGCCGGTGGGCCAGAGCTTGAACACAATTTCGACACCATCCCCATGGTCTATTTACACGGCCACAACAACCTAATGCCCGCCCTGGAAAAAGCCTTGGAGGGTAAGAATGTTGGCGACACGCTGGAAGTCACCCTGGCGGCGGCCGATGCCTATGGCCCCTATATTGAAGGCGCTACCCAGCGGGTGCCGATTAAAAACCTCCTCAATAAACCCAAGCGCCTACTGCCAGGCGGCCTGGTGCAGCTCAATACCAATCAAGGTGTGGCCAGTGCCCGGGTGCTCAAGGTGGGCAAATTTAATGTGGACGTGGATTTGAACCACCCATTTGCCGGTAAAGACTTGGCCTTTTACCTGGAAGTAAAAGACGTGCGCCCAGCCACAGAAGAAGAACTGGCCCACGGCCACGCCCACGGCGTCGGCGGCCACCAGCACTAAGCCAACCTCTAGGCCCCCAGCGCCCCCAGGCCAATTCCTTAAATTGTGAATTTCTGGAGTTGAGCCTGGCACAAGGGGCGCCCCTGTGCCCCGCTCCTTCTGACCTTGTCCCTGCTTAGTGGCCGCCCGATCCGGGTTTAGGGCGGCTTTTTGCCTTCTGTGCACCTGAATTGTTCACGCCTGCCGTTGCGGCAGGCGCAGCTTCAG
Organism: Cellvibrionaceae bacterium; assembly: GCA_035338675.1. Taxonomy (GTDB): domain Bacteria; phylum Pseudomonadota; class Gammaproteobacteria; order Pseudomonadales; family Cellvibrionaceae; genus CAMCXE01. The sequence continues at coordinate 4,218 of DAOQGS010000192.1, read as the reverse complement.
TCTGGTTTCACGTCTGGCCACCTGCGTTACCCGCTTCCGGCGATCACGTGGCGGCCACTTTTGACTGACTAAAACCCGGATTTTTCACGCTTTAGCGGGCGCCATCGAGCCATCGGTAGGGCACAATTTAAACGGCCCCGGCGGGTGAAATTATGTTTCACGGCAAAATGTTATGCACAATCCCTGTGCGCCAGATTATTGGCCATCGTCAAGCACTTTTTTTGTGTCATTTTTTTAATTACAGGGCTAGACATTTATATATTATTGATTTTATTTGTATTTTTTATTAGACTAAAAAATAACCAGCACCCCCCAGGCCAGCGATTTTCGGCCTTTACCCCTGTTTCTCAAATGCTATCCACTAAGTTATCCACAGATTCTGTGGACAGACTGCACAGCGCTTTTCCCACTAAAGTCGCAACAAAAAGCAAGTGGGTGGATTAATTTTTTTGGGATCTATTTCAACCGCAGCAGTTGGATTTTGACGCCAAGCAGATGCGGGGCAAACCATTCGACAAATTCGCCCTACTGCCGAGCGCATCGCCCTTAAGGCTGGTAGACTCGCCGCTTTTTTGGAGCGCCCTATGTCCCTCGACAGCATCGAACAACAGATCAGCTACGGCATAGGCCGCCAAATGGGCGACCAGTTGCTGGGCAACAATATTCCCGGCATTGATGTGGCCGCCGTCTGCGCAGGCATCAGCGACGCCCTGGCAGGTACACCCAGCCGTTTAAGCCAGGAGCAATTGCAAACCGCGTTTGGCATTCTCAATGGGCGCCTGCAGGAGCAACAACACCGCGAAGCCAAACAACAGGCCGCCGCTGGCGAGCAATTTCTCGCCCACAACCGCACCCGCCCAGAGGTAATCACCCTCGACTCCGGACTGCAATACGAAGTACTCAAGCAGGGCGACGGCGCCAAACCCAGCGCTTCCGACACTGTCAGCACACACTACCACGGCACCCTAATTGACGGCACCGTGTTTGACAGCTCAGTGGAGCGCGGCGCCCCGGCCCAATTCCCGGTTAACCGCGTGATCGCCGGTTGGACCCAGGCCCTGCAATTAATGCCCGTCGGCTCCAAATGGCGCCTGTATATTCCCTACCAGCTGGCCTATGGCGAGCGCGGCGCCGGTGGCGCCATCGCCCCTTTCTCGGCGCTGATTTTTGACGTTGAACTGCTGTCCATCGTCAACTAGGAAGCCTGCGCATGTGGTTTAAAAACCTGCGTATATACACGCTCAGCAGCCCCTTCACCCTTAAGCCTGAGGCCTTAAGCCAGGCCCTTGAGGCCCAGGCGTTTAAGCCCTGTGGCAACCTGGACCCTATGCGCTACGGCTTTGTGCCGCCCCTGGGGCGCCATGGGGTCGAGCTGGTGCACGTCACCAATGGCAACATCATGGTGTGCGCGAAAAAGCAGGAAAAAATTGTCCCCGGCGGCGTGGTCAAAGACGCCCTGGAGGAAAAAATTAGCGAAATCAAAGCCCAGGGCCGCAGCGTCGGCCGCAAGGAGCGCCAGGAGCTTAAAGACGAGATTTTGTTCTCCCTGCTGCCCCGCGCCTTCAGCCGCACTCGCTTGGATTTCGCCTATTTTGATGTGCAAAAACACTGGCTGGTGGTCAACGCTGCCTCCGCCAAACGGGCTGAAGAGCTAATTCAAGCCCTGCGCCTAGCCCTCGGCACCCTGCCCTGCGTGCCCCTGGCAGCCGAAATCAACCCGGTGCTGCAGATGAGCCAATGGCTGGGCCAAGGTTTCGCCGATGCGCCGTTTGTGTTGGGTGAAGAATGCGAACTTAACGCCCCTAAGGACGGCCGCGTGGTGCGGGTTAAAAAGCAGGATTTAAGCGCCGATGAAATCCGCAACCACTTAACCGTGGGCCTGCGGGTACAAAAAATGGCCCTGCACTGGAAAGACGCCATTAGTTTTGTGTTAGATGAACAACTGGCCGTCAAACGCCTGAAGTTTAACGATGTGCTCAGCGAGCAGGCGGACGACCGGCGAGCCGAATCAGCCGCTGAGGAGTTCGACGCCTCCTTTGCCATCATGGCCCTGGCGGTGCGGGATTTTATTGCCGAGTTGCTGGCGGCCCTGGGCGGCCAGGCGCCGGTTGACCAGCTCTAGTCATAAGCCCACCGCCATTTGTGCACCGGGGGTTTGTTTATTTTCCTTCAATAGTGAGTGAATTATGTCCTTCAAATACCTTGGTGCGTTATTGCTAGCAGTGCTCTCTCCCTTTTGTTTGGCAGAAGATGGCAAGGCCCAGGCGCACACCTTCGATGACCTGTACAGGTCCTTGTGCCTTAAAAACATCAATAACCTAAATAAGCTCAAAGAGCAGTTGGCGCTTAGCCCGCAAATGGCACCCGAGCAGACTCGCCAAATACTGCGCGGCGCCAAGGGTTTTGCCTGGCGAATCCCCAGCGACGAGGGCGCATTTATCCTTACCCTCCAAGACAACACGCCTACCTGTACGATTATGGCGCACCATGCCGATGCCAAAACTGTTGAGGAACTATTCCTAAAACTCGTCAACGCCCCCATCGCCCCCCTAGAGTCCAAAAAAATCAGCAGCCGGGAAGACAAAACCAAAGCCAACGGCACAGCGCACACCCTCACCTACGAATGGCAGGCCAAGCAGGGTAAACACAAACTGGTTTTTGTATTGAGCACATCCAGCTACGAAAAAGCCGATCTGCAGGCCTTCGGCAGTATTTCGTTAGTGACCGAGCAATAAGAGACATCTAACCTATAAACCGCCGTTGAACTCTGCTACGGCGGTTTATAGGTTTAAGACAGGAAACGCTTGGAGGGCGGCGGCGCACTCCAAGCCCATAAACGAGGTGGGCTTAGAGTTTAGCGAGCTTCTGGCTTTTGTAGCGCTCGTAGAGAATCCCCACCCGTTTGACATAGGCCTGGGTCTCCGCAAAGGGGGGAATGCCCTGATATTTGGTGACATTGGCCAGGCCCGCATTGTACGCGGCAGTGGCCAGGGCAACGTCGCCTTTTAGCTCACCCAGCAGATAAGACAGATAACGGGCACCGCCCATAATGTTCTGCCCCGCCTCATAGGAATTGCTCACCCCCATATCCCGCGCGGTGCCGGGCATCAATTGCATCAAACCCACCGCGCCCTTGCCGGAGCGGGCCATGGGATTAAAGCCACTTTCGGCATGAATCACCGCCCGCACCAGGGCTGGGTCTACCGCATAGGCTTCGGAGGCCACGCGGATGTGATCGCTGTAGTCGGTGTGCAGACGGGTGGTGTACCAATCGACGGAAGAATTGACGTTACAGGCAAAGCAGCCATAGGTAAGCACTTCATAGGCAGCATCTACAGGCGCCGCATCGGAAAAGGACGCGACGCCCTTTTTGTCCCGGTACTTAAACACTTTGATGGAGGAGCCGCCGGAGGATTTAACGCCTGCACCCAAAGTGGCCGTGCGCCCCCCAGCACTGATCACCGCCTTGCCATCCGCCAGGGCGAGGTCGCAGAAAAATAAACTCAGGATGAGAAAAGGGGCTGCTGCTTTCACGCTGGACTCTCTTTATTGTTCTGCCAAAGTCTCCCGCCACCCGAAGGGTTTGCCTCGGTTGAGTCTAGGGCAGGAGTGCGCAGCGAACAAGCGGGGCAGCCATGCTTGCCAGGCTTAAGTTGAGAAATTAGTACTAGATGCCCACCCCAGTGTGAACCGGCGCATGGGTTGTTAGGCGCTTTGATAGCGGGTGGGATCCGGCACTTGGGCGTCTAAAAAACCTTTGCGGCGCAGGCGGCAGGAATCACAACGGCCACAGGCGCGGCCCTCGGCATCGGCTTGATAACAGGAAACACTCTGGCCGTAATCTACCCCCAGGGCGGTGCCCTGTTTAATGATGTCGGCTTTAGACAGGTGCAGCAAAGGCGTTTTGACCTCGATGGGCCGCCCTTCCACCCCGGCCTTAGTGGCAAGCTGGGCAAGCCGTGCGAAGGCGTCGATAAACTCCGGCCGGCAGTCCGGGTAGCCGGAGTAGTCCACGGCATTCACGCCGATAAAAATTGCGTCCGCCTCCAGCACCTCCGCCCAGCCCAAGGCGATGGAGAGAAAGATGGTATTGCGGGCGGGCACATAGGTGACGGGGATACCACTGGGGGAATCCTCCGGCACGGCGATGGCCGCATCAGTGAGGGCGGAGCCGCCGATGCTGCGCAGATCCAGCTGCACCTGTTTGTGCTCAACCAC
>DAOQGS010000191.1:0-6584 GCA_035338675.1 Cellvibrionaceae bacterium | reverse complement strand
AGCGGCTTTGAGAGGCCGCACCCGGCCCTTTACCGGCGCCGTGCAATTGATCTAACAGCGATTCAAACTCACTTTCGGAAATATCCTCAGAGGCAGAAGCGGCCGCTGTAATAGGCTCCTCGACCGCTTTTTTAGGCGCAGGCGCCGGGGCAGATTTATCGCCGCTAATGGCCTGCAACAGGCCCTCATACTCATCGTCACTTAAATTAATACCGCTGCCTTCAGGCTCGCTGGGGGCGGCAACAGGTGCTGCTGCAGCCTGAGGTGCAGGTGCCGCCACAGGCGCAGGCTCCGCTAAATCCGCACAGCTCACCAAGCGCTCCAAGCGCGCAATTAATTCTGGGCTGGCCGGCATGGCATCTTGGCGGGCAGAAACAGCGGCAAACTGGGCGTTAACGGTGTCCAGCGCCTGCAGCACCACATCCATTAATTCCGACGTAACCGTGCGCTGGCCATTGCGCAAAATATCAAAAAGGTTTTCCGTAATATGGCAGCAGGCCACCATGGCATCTAATTGCAAAAAGCCCGCACCGCCTTTTACGGTGTGAAAGCCGCGGAAAATAGCATTTAATAAATCCCGATCATTGGGGCGCTGTTCAAGGTCAACTAATTGCTCGGATAACTTATCAAGAATCTCACCGGCCTCAACCAGAAAGTCTTGCAAAATATCATCATCTTCTCCAAACGACATCGAGCGCTCCTTAAAAGCCTAGGCTTGAGAGTAAATCATCAACATCGTCCTGCCCCTGTACGACATCATCCCGTTTGGCGGCGTGTATTTGCGGCCCCTCCGCGTCGGTGCGGTTTACCACCTGCGCTTCTTTTGCGTCAGTGCGCACATCAAGGCCCGTGACCTCCTCCACTTGGCCCGCAATGCGCATTAAATTGACTAATTCTTTTTCCACATTGGTCACCAGGCCAATGACTTTTTTCAGTACCTGGCCGGTTAAATCCTGAAATCCCTGCTCCAAAATAATGGCCTGCAGATGATCATTTAACTGCTCAGCACCTAAATTCATCTGCTCTAAAAAATCGGACATACGATCATACAAGCCGGAAAATTCCGTTTTGGAAATCTCGCGGCGGCGCAGTTTTTCCCACTCTTTGCGCAAAATTGCCGCCTCTTGCCCCAAACTCATGGCTATAGGTGCAGACGCCTCCACGCGGTCCATGGTTTTTTCTGCCGCCTCCTGGGTCATGCTAATCACATATTGCAAGCGGTCAGAGGCATCGCGAATTTGCGAGGGCACCATGTCACTTTTACCGTGCACGCTGGCATCCACATTAAAATTGACAATGGCGTTGTGCAGCGCCCGTGTCAGCTGGCCTACGGAATTAAAAATATGCCGGTCGCGCACTTCAACCAAGCTGTGGATCAGGGCTGATGCATCTTCAAAATCATCATTTTGTAACTTGCTTACCAGCAGATTGGCGCACTGTTTTAATTCGGCCACAAAGGCCTCGCCGTTGTGCTGTGAAATCGGAGTCTCCATCGGATACCCTTCCGCCATTATGTTTTTATTAGCCGCCAACACGTTCAAAAATCTTATCGATTTTTTCTTTTAATACCTGAGCGGTGAAGGGTTTAACCACGTAGCCATTAACACCCGCCTGCGCCGCTTCAATAATTTGATCGCGCTTGGCTTCGGCTGTCACCATCAGCACCGGCAGTGCCACCAATTTGGGATCGGCGCGGACTTCTTTTAATAAATTAATTCCTGTCATGCCTGGCATATTCCAATCCGTTACAAGAAACGCAAAATCACCGCTGCGCAGCATGGGCAATGCGGTTACACCATCGTCGGCCTCGTGGGTATTGGTAAAACCCAAGTCCCTGAGCAGATTTTTTATGATCCGACGCATTGTCGAAAAGTCATCGACAATCAGGATTTTCATATTCTTGTCCAATGCAACCTCCAAAATATTCTTGCCACTGGGTGTAGAAACCTCTGCATTAAGCCGTCTGCGCAAAACCACCCAGCCGCGTCCCGCAGCGCCATCCAGGCCTCCTCGCCTGCAGCAGTTTTGCAAATAGCCCGTAGAGCTTCCTTTACAGCAAGTCTAGCTGTTAAGGCTCAGTCAGCCAGTTTTTAACCCATTCAACAGACGTCAAAATTACGTTACTGGGGGCCGCCTGCATTTAGCAGTCAGTTGCAAAAATACCCCCTAACGATTTACAGCATAGACCACCCAATGCGCTTTGCCGGGGTTTATCCTCAATTGCAGGTATAAGCAGGCCTTCTATACTCTCAACTAAACATCCCCTACAGCCTAGGCCTTTGCACTGCGCTCACCAAGGAGCCCCCCATGAGCACCCCCATTGATGCCCTTTTACATATACTGGCAAAAAAAGACGGTTCGGATCTTTACCTGAGTACCGGGGCGCCGCCCTGCGCAAAATTTCAGGGCACATTAAAACCCTTAGCTTCAGAACCTTATAAAGCCGGTGAGGTAGAAGCCATTGCCATGGCGATTATGGATGAGGAGCAGCGCAAAGAATTCGCGCGGGAACTGGAGATGAACCTGGCTATTTCCATTAATAATGTCGGTCGCTTTCGTATTAATATATTTAAGCAACGCAATGAAATTTCCATCGTCGCCCGCAATATCAATACGGAAATCCCCCAATTTGACAATCTAGGCCTGCCGGAAATTTTAAAAGAAGTAGTGATGGCCAAACGGGGTTTACTGTTATTTGTCGGCGGCACCGGCTCAGGTAAATCCACCTCTTTAGCGTCTTTAATTGACCATCGCAACAGCACGGCGGGCGGCCACATTATTACCATTGAAGACCCGGTGGAATATGTGCACAAACACAAGCGTTGCGTGGTGAATCAGCGGGAAGTAGGTGTGGATACGCGCAGTTTTAAAGCAGCGCTGAAAAACACCCTGCGTCAGGCGCCGGATGTCATTTTAATCGGTGAAATTCGCGACCGCGAAACCATGGAACACGCCTTAGAATTTGCCGAAACTGGCCACCTGGCCATTTCCACTTTGCATGCCAATAACGCCAACCAAGCGCTTGAGCGCATTATTAATTTATTCCCTGAAGAGCGCAGGCCACAGCTGTTGATGGGGCTGTCGCAAAACATCCGCGCTATTGTGTCCCAACGCCTGGTGCCCACCAAAGAAGGCAAACGCTGCGCGGCGGTTGAAGTATTGCTCGGCACGAAAACCATCGCCGAATTAATTCTCAAAGCGCGCTTGACGGATATAAAAGAAATCATGGAGAAATCGGAAAATATCGGCATGCAAACCTTTGATGGCGCGCTATTTAAACTTTATAAAGCCGATAAAATCACCTTTGAAGATGCCATCGCCAACGCCGACTCCCCCAATAATTTGCGCCTGCGCATTAAGCTTGCCGAAGGCAAAAGTGTGGATGGTATTGATGCTGGCGCAGCGGGCACAGGCGCAAGCTTCGGCACGCTGTCATTAAGTATGGTGGAAGAAGAAAAACCCGACGATGCGGCCAGCCATTAAACCTAAAAACAGCAGTTGAACTCTACGATTACCACCTAGGGCTCGCATCTGCTCACTTTTTTTTGCAAAAGTTCAACTCAAGGCAGGAGGAGTATTGAGGGCTCGCAGTACTAAAACACTCACAGGGTAGTTTCTAGGCGGCGTAGGTATCACGTCCAGCTAAAACATAAAGTGCTGCATAAAAACTGCTGAATAAAAAGGTACTGAATAATTAAACTTTTTGCAGATTGTGCAAGCGTACGAGTACATATCTAGACCTGATTATCGTCGCCTAAATAGCTTGCGCAAAATTACACAAAGTATGCAAATGTCAGCGCAGGAAATACCCTCACCGATAAAAAAGGCGGCCTATGGCCGCCTGGGGTAAAACTTGGGTGAAATTCTGCAGCGGTTTTAGGATTTAACTAAGGTCAAATGGGAGGTATCCGGCGCCTGTGCCGAATGGGTCAGCGGCGGCGACAATCGCTCACCTAGGTTCGCCACCTCATACTCGGGCGCGTCAACCAAAGCCGCCAGCGGTAGCGCCCGTTCATGCTCCGCCAGCACCGCAGTACCCTCTGGCAATAAATCTAATTGCGCGCCCAATTCTTTGGGGGCGGTAATTAATGGCGCCATTTCAGAACTATCTAATAAATTGCCGTCATTAGGCCGCAGGGAAAAATCGCTAAATGCGTCCAGCCTAGACACGGGCGCAGCGCGCTCATCTGGCCGCAATACATCCGCCCCAACGGCGGCCAAACTCCAGTTTTCTCCATCAGCAACAGCTGCCGGTTGCGCTGAAGCTGCGGCTACCGGCACCGGGGAAGGCGCCGGTGCCGATGCGACGGGTGCGACAGGCGCCTCAGGGCGCACGGACTCTGCGGGCCGTATATCACTTAAGGCACCGGCCTGTTTAATGGCAACGCGGTAACGCTTGGCCACTTCCCATCCCAAATCCCGTTTCAGCACCACCGGCGCACTGGCCAAAAGGCCTTCTATTTTCTCGGCTGGCATTTTAAAAAGCAGCGCTAACTGAGCCACTGCGCTTGCGCGCTCCACCCCTTGGGCAAGCTGGCCCGTAAGCACTAAATCAAATAGCGATGTTGTCTCTACCATAACCGCCTCTAATACAGCTGTGCGTTTGTTATTTAAAATTGCCACTCACTTATAGCCCGATTCGGCCACAGGGTGCTTCCTCTTAGGCCTTTTAGGCCTTCGCGCAAAAAACCTGCGCAGGGTGCACAATCTCCCCGCCCCCAAGACTTAATCAGCGGCTCCTTAAGTGTATCTCAATGTGCAGCAATACAAACATGTGTAGAGTCCACCTGGTGCAAGCGAGCGGAATAAGCGCCAACGATCAGATTGTTTATTTCTTAAAACCGATTAACCACCGGGAAATCCGTTTTTATTTATAGCGATTCCAAATAGCGCCAAGGCTTTGACAGGTTGGTTACCCCACACCGCTATGGCCATTTAACCTACTGAATGCCCGTACAAATTTGCAATACCTTACGCCTTGGGCCAGTCGAGCATTGGCAGGTTAAACTGGTATGGCGCTTTTCCACGCACAATTTTTTATGCACGCAACTGCTAACCCTGTTGACGGAAGCAACACCCTGCGGGCGCAAATAAACTAGCGCAGGCTAAAAATAGTTCCATACTCTAGTGAAGCAATAATTGATTACTCACGCATAGGACAGCACACAGGGTATGCCGTCGTCATAAATATTTAACCCATTTAGATAACAATTAAATGTGATTTTAATAGTAGGTAAACGGCACAAAAACGCCTGTCAACGCGCAGAGGCTTTATACACGCGAGCACATTGACCATCGGCGATACATCACGGGGACGTAGGGCATGAGCACAAAAAATTCCGTCGGCGAGTTATCTTTTTTACGCACGGTCAGTAATGAGGCAAACCCGCACTCGGGATACCATTTGGCAGTCAAAATAAAGCAGGATATTAATTTTTTGCAGGATCGCATTGAGCGCGTTAAACGGCTGCACACACCTAACTCCAGCGTGCTGCGCACCTATGAATCGATGCTCTCCACACGCTTAGCCGTTTTAGACTGGATGCGCGATAACGGGCAACTAGACGAACTAGAAGAAACTCCCGCCGCGCAACCCAGCGGAAATGCCAGCCTAGGTAAACGGGCTAATAAAGATAAAACCGGCTGACTGGGGGCCTGTACTTGGCTGGGTAAATACATATGAGCAGTGCGCTGCGCGCAACGACTGTTTAATCTTTTTTATCCGTTTTAGGCGCAGGCATATCCAAAGGTGATTTGCTAGTTTTGCGCAAACCTGCCACCACCTCTTCTAATGCTCTATCAAATAATAAGCTGCTATCGAGTGGGCGCAGCTGGCCTGAGCGCAGCCCAAGGGCCAATTGATAATGCTGCCGCTCGGCGACCTTAACGCCACTGCGGTTAACAAAAATAAAGCTGCCCGTCTGTTTAATTACCGCCGCTAAGCGGCAGCGCAACACCGGTTGGCCCGGCTCAATAATGTCGAACCAAGAACCCGGTGCAAAGGTGGCAACCTGTTGCCAATGCAAGTCATCTGGGCCGGTTTCATCGCTAGCCGATGGCGGCGCGCTGGGTGCGCTCTTGGCAACAGGGGGTTGATCCTGGGTTTTAGCGGGATTATAGGCCGCCACCGCATCGCGATGTAGGCGGTTAATTAAGGAGCATATATCGGCCGTGGCAAACGGATCATAGGCAATATCGTCCAAACCCGCGCGCAGGCGCTCCATTAAATTTGGCACCATCATAATCAGCGCTTGACGATCCTTAGCAGTTTTCAGCGGCTGCACACTCCAGACTAAATCCGTGAGGGTTTGCAGGGCATCCCGCCAGGGCAAGCTATCATTGCCTGCGCGCAAGCAGCGCACAAACAACACTTGGAACCACACGTTGGCAATAAAATCGCGCAGGGGCTCACTTAAAATAAAGCCATCCATCCGCAGCCCAACTTCAACTGACACACGTTTGCGGGCTTTTTCCGCCACGGCTTTGGCATCCTCCGCTTCCACCAAACGCCGCTCACACAGGGCTATCCTGCGTTTTTCCTGGCCGATGAAAACGGTAAAATCCACTAACAATTGGGCAAATAA
>DAOQGS010000190.1:0-6623 GCA_035338675.1 Cellvibrionaceae bacterium | reverse complement strand
CCGCGTCGGTATGGTGCCAACCTCCGTAGCTGAATTAACTCGCCAGGGCCATGAAGTATTGGTCGAAACTCAGGCGGGCGAGCGCATCGGCTTTAGCGACGCCGAATACCTAGCCGCCGGTGCGCAAATAGTGCCGGATGCTAAAAGTGCTTTTGCAGCCGGGGAATTAATCGTCAAAGTAAAAGAGCCGCAATTACACGAATGCGCGCTAATTCAACCCCAGCAAACACTATTTACTTATTTGCATCTGGCGGCGGATAAACCCCAAGCCCTTGCCCTTATGCAATCAAAAGCCCGCTGTATCGCCTATGAAACCGTCACCGAACCCCAAGGCGGCCTGCCGCTGCTGCGGCCCATGTCGGAAGTGGCAGGCAGGCTTGCGGTGCATGTGGGGGCCAATTATTTACACACCGCTTACGGTGGGCGGGGTGTTTTATTAGGCGGCGTGCCGGGGGTAAACCCCGCTAAAGTCATTATTTTAGGCGGCGGTGTGGCGGGGGGTAACGCCGCACAAATGGCTGTGGGCCTGCACGCGGATGTAACGCTGTTTGATATTTCCGCCCACAAATTAATTGAAATTAACCAATTGTTTAACGGCCGGGTAAAAACCGCCTTTAGCTCCGCTCAAGCGGTGGCAGAAGCCATAAAAACCGCCGATTTAATTATCGGCGCAGTATTAATCCCCGGTGCTGCCGCGCCCAAATTAATTCGCCGGGAGCAATTAAAAACTTTATTGCCTGGGGCGGTTTTAGTGGATATCGCCATCGACCAGGGCGGTTGTTTTGAATCCTCCCACGCCACCACCCACCAAGCCCCTATATTTATTGAAGAAGGCATAGTGCATTATTGCGTAGCCAATATGCCCAGCGCCGTTGCCCGCACCTCAACCCTGGCTCTGAACAGCGCCACCCTGCCATTTATCGTAAAAATGGCCAACCAGGGAGTACAAGCCGCCCTGCAAAAAGACCCACATCTTGCAGCAGGCCTGAACATTGCCGATGGCGTTATCACCCACAAAGCTGTAGCAGAAGCCCTACAATTATGATTGTCGCATTGCCGACAAAATGCACATTTAAACGACAACATACACATCTAAAAAGCTGGCTGATAGTGTTGGGTTCGAGCGGAGCTTAAAATACCTTTGCTACGGGAGCCAGGTCATTAAACCTAAAAACTGCGGTTTTTAAGTTTAATGAGCAGTTTTGTACTGCTATTTATGTGATTGTGCATTCATCCGTAATTCCCTCTCCAACCCTCCGCGCGCACATCATTTCTTTGTGATGTGCCTTACAGGCAGCTTCGCTGTGCACCCTGCTCCCACAATGGGTAACAATACGTGAGAGCAAAATGCCTTATACGCCGGTTTTTTGCTCCTCCCCCTTTTAAGGGGGAGGTTGGGAGGGGGTTTTAGGCAGGGAGCAAAGTACCCTGTAAAACACGTTAAAATTATAAACCTAGTGACATTGCCGCTTGATGCGTCCCCGCAGGAGGTGGGGCGCTGCACAGTTATTTGTTTGTAACCCATCGCCCAAAAGCTAAAAAATTTCCGCGCCGGATATAAATACACCTGGCACCCCAATTGCTGAGCACTCACAATCAACCAAGAGCTGAAGGTGAATTATGTCTGCACGATTTTTATTGACCAGCGATGAAACCAACCGATTTTTTGTCAACCTAGTAGATGCCAACGGTGAATTATTATTAATTGGCGGCACCCACCCCAGCCGGGACGAAGCCGAAGCCGCCATTAAAGAAATCCGTGTGGGCACATTAATGAGCAACCAAATCGGCGCTAGTAAAACCCCCAGCGGCGATACCTTTTTTTATATTAAAAACCCCGGCGGCCAAGTGATCGCTAAAAGCCAATTATTCACCTCCGCCATGGCGTTTGATAACGCCTTGCACCAGGTAAAAGACAATACCTGCATTGCCGAGCTTGACGATTTAACCGCGCAAAATGCATAAAACAAGTCAGGGCAAGCCCTGCTTGAATTATTCTGGTGGCAATACACGTGGCGAGGCCTGTGGCCTTGCTCAGGGTTTAAACGCAGGGTGAAAGAGGCTGTGTTATGGGGTTAGAGTTTTCCGTTACCAAAGAGCTGGCCAGCGCCAGCGCCACCATCATTGAACTGGTGTCCGTCACTAAAGCTATACAAACCCAATTGGGAAAAAACGATTTTGTCGCCAGCTTTAATGGCATTATGGCCAATCTAAGCAACTGTTACAGCGTAATAGAAGATAACTTTTTACCCTGGCTCGCGGTGGATTCCCATGCCGCCTTTGAGGCCCAGTTCGACAATTTATTTGCTAATTACTCGGCAAACTTTTTAAAAGAAGCCAGCAAAGCCCGCCCGACGGTGGAACAAATCTACGAGCACTACCAGGAATTAAAAACCTTTAAAGAATTTAAAACCAGCTTCCCCATGCTTAAATGGGCGGTGAGCCGTTTAGATGATTATATCGATAAATGGATTGATAACGACACCTGGTTTATGATGACCCTCGATCGCATCTTTAAAATGTTTAACCGCTTTTTGCTGGAAATAAACGACTTCAAACGCAAAGATAGCGACGACGCCTATGTGATTTTTCAGCTGGCCATAAGCGATTTTGCCGCGTTAGTGCATCTAATTAAAGATAAACGCGCCGAACTTAGCCAATTAACCCTATGAGTGCGCCGGTAGCCGGTTCCCAACTGCCGCTGCATGATGAGGCGCATCCGGCTATTGAGTGCATCCAACATTTTTACAGCCCTGAAGAAAGCGCCGCGCTCTACGCATCCCTCGTATCTCAACAGCAATGGCCCGATAACCACTACAGTCTAGCAGGCCGCACATTTACCCTTCCGCGCAAACAAACCTGGCACGCCGACCCAGGTATCCACTACAGCTACAGCAATAACCTACTCAAAACCCGCCCCTGGACGCCACTTTTAACGCGCTTGCGCCACTGCGTGCAAACCTATCTAAACTGCGAATTTAATTCCGTGCTCGTCAATTGGTACAGAAATGGCGATGACTACGTAGGCTGGCACGCCGACGACGAAGCCGAACTCGGCCCCAACCCCCTAATCGCCTCCCTAAGCCTCGGTGCCACACGCACCTTTTCCTACAAACATAAATTCCACACAATTTCAGGCAGCATCCAATTAACCAGCGGCAGCCTGTTAATTATGCAGCCAAGCGTGCAACACCAATGGCTACACGCCGTCCTTCCAGAGCCCGAGGTTACTGAAGGCCGCATTAATATGACCTTCCGCCGCGTATTAAGCCGGGCAGAATTAATGCAAGCTAAGGGCATTAAAAGCTAGGGTAATTAAATAAACGTTGTTGGTGAACATCTAATCTAGCGCAAGCCGCTTCAGGCAATTCGTCTGCGCATTCGATAATTCAAACAACTCGCTCCTATCTCCGAGCAAGTTCCCTCCCAGCACGTTCCTATCTTCCCTCAACTAGGAGCTTGCAAACCTACCTCTTTAGCCTGCAAAAAGGTGAGGGCAAGCCCATACCGTGCTCGGCCAGGTTATTTTTTAAAGCTATAAACAAATAATCCGCCCATAGGGCCGATGAACATGCTCGATTAACTGGGCGCCCTAAGATAATATCTGTCAAAATCTGCGCTTGTAACAAATGCAGAATTTGCTTTGAGCTTCCCAACGGGTACATCCAATAAGATCTAAGGAGTCACAATGATTGTGTTACGTGAATTTAAACAAGAAGATGTAAGCCGTCTGCAGGAGCATCTAAATAACCGGCAGGTTACGCAATACCTCACCTCAAGTATCCCGCAGCCCTATACCCTGGATGACGCAAAATGGTGGATTAACGAAGGCTGCAAAGGAGGCATAGTCCGGGCTATTGACTACAACGGCCAGTTGGTTGGCTCGGTGGGGGCAAATAGGCGTCAGTTTGAGCAGGCGCGGACGGGTGAAATCGGCTATTGGATCGCCCAACCCTATTGGGGTAAGGGCATAGCAACGGCTGCGCTCATAGAATTAACAGCTCATATACTGCAAGCCAGCGATATCCTAAGGCTGCAAGCTCATGTTTTTGCGGGTAATTTCGCTTCCAATCGCGTGTTGGAGAAAGCGGGGTACAGTTTAGAAGGTGTTCTGCGCAAGGCAGTTTGCAAGCAAGGCGTTATTATGGATGCATTTTTATACGCCGTTGTACGCGCGGAAAATCCATAAAAAATGAACTCTATTGAAGTCGCGATGCCTAGTTTCGCCATGCTTTTTATGGATGCGTTTTGATTTTTCGCTAGCCTCATCGATTCTGAAGTTTAAAAATTGCCCAGGCATTAAGGAGTATCTATTTGAGATTTATATTGGGTGGTCCACCCATTGATCCGTTTCTGGCTTCAACTGATGCAATAGGGTGGAAACCCTTAACGAAAACTGGTTTTGTGAAGTATTCTATTGCCGTGGCAATTGCAACCCTGATTGTTGGGGGCGCCACTTTAGCAGCCCTTGAATACTCGGGCGTTTTTTCCTATTCGGTATATGCAAAGAGTCACGCTGATTCTGTTTATTTTATCACTTTACTTAGTATTGTTCTGATTGTAGTACCCCATGAGCTGGTTCACCTTTTGTTAATGCCTAACTTCGGGCTATCTAACAGCTCTATGGTCGGATTTTGGCCAAAAAAAATAATTTTTTACGCGTTCCATGTGGGGCAAATGTCAAAGCTGCGGATTTTGGCGGTTGTAGCTGGCCCACTAATTGTGTTGACCGTTATGCCGATTGCCTTGTCTGCTGCATTGGGCGTCACATCAAATGTCATCGGTTTGGCCGCATTATCAAATGCACTGGTAACTGGAATCGACATAATGACCCTCTGTAAGTTGTTGCTAGAGGTGCCTAAATCGGGCTGCATTCGGCAAAGCGGCGATAACATTTTTTATCTGGATCATAATTAATGGCAGGCTTTTAACCTTAATCAGTAGTAAAAAGTGGTCTGGGCAAGTGTCTAATGCTTGCTATCTATGAGGCGTAAGATGGTACTTGCAGGGCCTAAATTGGGGTAGGGTTGGATTGGGTGTGCAATTTGAACAGGTCCCCGCAGAGTAAACCATCTCGCATTTTATCTTCAGCCTTAAATTGAATGCTTAGAAAAAATGTGTATTGCTTTAAAATAAAACATCAAGTTAAAAAATTCTAAAATCATGGCTTAATTGTCAATCCAGGAATGAACATGTACAAAATTATTGCCTTAACCCTCGTGTTATGTACCACCAGTTGCGCCACCAATCATCAGGCTGCTATATCCCCTCCGCACCCCATCGATAAAGAGCAATTCGCACTTGAGTTAATTGCTTTAAATGTGCAGGGCCAAACACGCCATATCAAATACAACACGATTACAGGGGAGGCCTGGTGGTCTGCTGATACCAGCTGGACTAAAATTCAAGATCCAGAGGCGTTACCTAATTCCGTTTACGAAATCCAGGCCGTAGCGACCGGTGACTCCTGGCGTGCCATTCGGATTGATAAAGTCACAGGTAAAACCTGGAAAAATAACAGTGGCAAATGGGTTGCGTTTACCCATCAGGTTGATCAATAAATTAACCACCTAACCTGTGTTTTGGTTTGGAAATTAAAGTTTATAGCCCGATAAAATACGTTTGTGCACTTGGGCTATCTACCTTTGAATTGACTGCAATGTTTGTGCGACTATTTATTAAATTGGTTTCATAGCCACCGGTTTAAATAAGGTATTGATTGGGAAATAAGTGAATGCGAGGCTTTATAGTAGTAGACGTAAATATTACGGATTCGGAAGGTTTTAAAGAGTATGCAGCGCGCATACCCGCTCTGATGGAAAAACATGGCGGCGCCTATATAGTTAAGGCGGCAGTGCCGAAAATCGTGCGAGAGGGCGCGGAAACTCCCGAATACATGGTTATTATAGAATTCCCAAGCGTCGCCGCAGCCGATGAGTTTATTGCCGAGCGGTCTTCGTCTGATCTCATCGATATTTTTAATCGTTCTACCCGCGGGCGAATATTGCGAGTAGAGGGCTGTTTTTAACAGCGCGATTAAATTCAAAATTAATTGGGCCGGCCTTTACCTGGCTGCCCGACTTTACTGGTTTGCTAGCGGGTAGGGGACACATTCTGCGTTGCACCCGGCAAATTTTGCTCTCTGATATTCTGCCATCTAAATGGAATGGTCATATTTTCCTGTTAGTTACCACCTCTTCACAAGAGCGCAGCACTTAAGCCTGCAATCATAAATTTCCATCCTTTTGTTATAGATTCGTGAAGTTTAACCAAGCCTGCACGCCTAGCCTTAGCGGGCTGGATAACATCGTGTGCGCCTGATTTTATGGGGCTGGCGGCGGTAAATATGGCATGTTATGCAATATCAAAGAGCTAGGCCTGGTTGCGATAGCGCTGACATGAATTAACTCTGCTGTCTCTGCGCGGTGTTGTTCAGTTGCGTGCCAAATCATTTGGAGCGTAAAACGTACACAATTCAATTTCATGAGGACTTTTTATGAAACCGTTCACTATGGATACCTATGGCAAATGCCGAGATACAAAATTGCCCGTAACAATATGCCGCACAGTCGGTAATTGTATAATTGCCGGTTCGCTCTTGTTAGGTACAGGTGCCTGGGCAG